>JAJYMT010000071.1 GCA_021786695.1 bacterium | reverse complement strand
GCATGTCGGCGCTGATCAATATCGGCGCTTCGACCACCGGTCTGTCGGTATTCGAAGAAGGAGAGCTCTTGCACGCGGCCGTGATTCCAATCGGCTCCGAGCATATCACCGCCGACATCGCGATCGGTCTGCGGTGTCCGATCAATCTGGCGGAAAAAATCAAGGTGGAATTTGGCAGCGCCAAACCGGAGCGCTGGACCAAGAAGGAGGAGGCCGATATCCGCCCGCTGGCCGAGGCCGAGGGCGCGGACACCGAAGAATTCACGACTGTGGCCAGGAGCTACCTGTCGGAGATTATCGAAGCGCGGGTAGAGGAGATATTTGAAAAAGTGGACGAGGAGTTGAAAAAGATCGACCGCTCGGGCATGCTGCCGGCCGGTGTCTACCTGATCGGCGGCGGCGCCAAACTCGCCGATATCCTGGAAGTGGCGAAGAAGAAACTCCGATTGCCCGCGACCATCGGTTCGAACCGCAGCACTTTTTCGGTGATTGACAAGGTGAATGACCCGGCTTTTCTGGCCGCGCTCGGGCTGGTGGTCTGGGGCGCGAACGCCACGCGCGGCAGCGGTCCGAAATTCCCCTGGATAGCGGGTAACGCCGGCAAGGCCTTCGGCCGGGTCAAGGATTGGCTCAAGGGGCTGATACCGAATTGATTTTATTGCCAAGTTTTTCATAATCAGCTAAGATAATCCTATTATTCTTATTCATAATCCTTCTTCAATATGGCGGAAATCAAGCCGGCAATCGAGACATTCGCGAAAATCAAGGTGATCGGCGTCGGCGGCTCCGGCTGCAGCGCGGTCAACCGCATGATCGATAAGGGCATCAAGGGCGTGGAGTTCATCGCGGTCAATACCGACATCCAGGCATTGCACTACAACAAGGCGACCAAGAAACTGCATATCGGCAAGACCATCACCCGCGGCCTGGGCGCCGGCATGAATCCCGATCTGGGGCGGCAGGCGGCCGAAGAGTCGCAGAACGAGATCCGCGAAATTTTGAAAGACGCCGACATGGTTTTCGTCACTTGCGGTCTGGGCGGCGGCACCGGCACCGGCGCCAGCCCGGTCGTGGCCGAGATCGCCCGCGACCTGGGCGCGCTCACCGTGGCGGTGGTCACCAAACCGTTCCAGTTCGAGGGCGCCCAGCGGAAAAACATCGCTGAGCGCGGCTTGGCCGAACTCACCGACAAAGTCGATACCATCATCACCATACCGAACGACCGCATCCTGCAGGTGATCGACAAGAAGACCTCGCTACTCGACGCCTTTATGATCGTCGATGATATTTTGCGGCAGGGCGTGCAGGGCATCGCCGAGCTGATCACCATCCCCGGACTGATCAACGTCGACTTCGCCGACGTCAAAGCGGTGATGGCCAACGCCGGTTCGGCCCTGATGGGCATCGGCCAGGCCTCGGGCGAGAACAAAGCGACCGAAGCGGCCAAGGCGGCCATCAGCTCGCCGCTCCTTGAAATGTCGATCGACGGGGCGCGCGGCATTATCTTTACCATTATGGGCGGGCCGAACCTGGGCATGAACGAGGTAAACGAGGCGGCCAAGGTGATTACCGCCTCCTCGGACGAGGACGCCAAGATCATTTTCGGCACCGTGATCAACGATAAGATGAAAGATGAGATAAAAATCACGGTGGTAGCCACCGGCTTCGACCGCAAGGCGGCCGGTGAAAAGGTGACGGTGGTGAACGAAAGGGTATATACTCCGACCTCTTTCGTGGCGGCCGGCGAGGAGAAAAAAGAAGTAGTGGTCGAGAAGAAAAAACCCTCGATCAGCCGTTTTTCTTCGCTCAAGGCGGCCCAGTCGGAACCGGCCAAGAAAAAAGCGGAGCCGGGCGCGGAAGAAGAGGAGGGCGATCTCGGCATCCCGGCCTTCATTAGGAAGAAGATGATGTAGGGCTTATCGCCGCTCTCGGCCGCGCCATCACCGCAAGCGGCGGGGATTTATGTAATTAAAATAATTTTTGAAATTTGATAAGAAGTAGGGGATGCCCCCTATTTTTTATTGCAATTTTTTTCGGCGTATGCGAAAATAAATCTAGGACTGCCGGAGAAATTTAAACATCGACCATAGAATTATGTTTTTAAACAACCGAAAAAAATTGTCAGCCGCCGTTTTGCTTGCGTTTTTGCTCTTATCCGGCTGTTCATTTTCAAAAAAACCGGCGGGCTTGAGGTCCGGCGGTCCGGCGGCCGGCGCGAATTGCGATAATCTGAAAGAGAAGCGCAAGGAGGCGGTCGACAACCATGCGGCCGCGATTAAGGCAAGCGAGGCCGAATGGATAAAGACGCGTGACGCGGCCGGCGAGGAGTTGAAACAATGCCTGGCGGCAGCCGGCAAAAATATGCCCTGCGACCAGGAGTGGCAAAGCGTGCAAGCGGCCTACGGTCTGGCGCTTGGGGATATCAGCAATCAGGCCGCTTACGATATCTATAAGCAGGCCAAAAAGGGCTGGGACGAGTGCTTTAAGAATATAGATAAAAAGGGCGATGAAAACGCCGAGCAATTCAAGAAAGGCGAAGGCAGGTGTCAGAGCGATTTCCAGGCCAAAATCGAGGCCGGGCGCAAGAAGTTCGATCAGGATGCCGCGGCCGCAAAAATTGCCAAAGAAGAAGCATTGAAAGCCCTGGCCGAGATCGAAAAGCAGTGTAAAGAGAAACAGGCGTCGCCGAAACCGGAACAACCAAAGGAACCGAAGGAAAACACGCCGAAACAGCCGGCACCCGGGCCGGAGAAGCCGGTAGTGGAGAGGGCGACAGGCGACAATCCGTGCGAACCGGCGGTACCGGGCGCCGATGCCAGGCCGCGCACCGGACAAGCGAGCGACTTCGGACCGCAGGACATTGTCATCAATCTCATTACCCAGGTGGCCGAGGACGTCACCGGCGCCGCCATCCCAACCAGCGCTTTGAGCGATCAGATTTTCGCCGTCGCGGTAGTGGCAAAAATCACCACTCGCATCGCGCAGATCACCCTGGAGATAATGGAAGCGGATTCGCAGTCGCGCTACGGCCGGGTACGGCTGCTTGAGCGCAAATTGCAGAAATATAAAGACGCCCTGGATGTCTGGGGCAAGATTGCCCAAGGCCGCCCGCCCCTGGACGTCAAAGAAAGGGCGGCGGAGTTAAGTCGGGATAATTCGGTCTTTTGTCCGACCGCCATTGAGACCACCGGCACCCTGGAGATAAAAAGGGGCAGATGACGCATCTTTTATCCGTATCCTTCGATCACTCGCCCGGCGCAAAAGAGGTAAAATATAGTTATCCACTTATCCACAAAAAAGAAATTTTAGGGTTTAACATAAAACGGAAAATCGGCCCGAAAAGAGAGATGATTTGAACTAAAATTAGCGGACTGCCCCCTCCTTGACTTTACTATATCTTGTGGTATAATTAAATTAGGATATACAAGATATAGTTGAGGGGGGAGGAAATGGCAAAAGCACCTTATAGGTCTTCAAAGTGAACCGACTTTGTAGCTTCTGTAAAAAGGGTGTTTTTTTGTTGGCCAAGAATCAATTTTCAATTACAAACCTGCCTGCCGGTGAGGCAGGTTACCAATTACGAATTTACGTTCAGGGTTAGGAAAAACACGGAATGTAATTGAAAAATAATTGATAATTGTTAATTCGTAATTGTTAATTGATGAAATGCCCCGTCTGTTACTTTCCTGATACTAAAGTAGTTGACTCCCGGGTGGCCTCCGACGGCTTTTCCATCAGACGCCGCCGCGAATGTTTGAAATGCGGTTTCCGCTTCTCGACCTATGAAGAGCTGGAAATCCTGGACCTGACCATTGTCAAACGTGATGGGCGGCGCGAGGCCTATAACCGCGAAAAACTGGTCAGGGGCCTGCGGCGGGCACTCGAGAAACGGCCGATCACCGAGGACCGGTTCAAGAAACTGGTAAGTTCGGTCGAACGCGACCTGCAGATTTTAAAAAAGAATGAGGTGACTTCGAACCAAATCGGCCAGATCGTGATGAAACAACTCAAGAAAACCGACAAGGTCGCCTACATCCGATTCGCCAGCGTCTACCAGTCGTTCAAGGATCTGGCGGAGTTCAAGAAAGAGCTCAATAAACTCACTTCGAAAAAAGAAAAAGATAATTAAATTTATGCCGAGCGAAAACAAAATCACCCACATCAGAAAACGTTCCGGCGACATCGTTGACTTCGACGCCGAAAAGATCGTCGGCGCGATATTCAAGGCGACCGAGGCGATCGGCAACCCGAACGAGGGTTTGGCGAAGCAACTGGCAGCCGACGTAGTGGCCAGAACCAACGAGAAGTTCCACCATCGCTCGATTCCGGCGGTCGAGGAGATCCAGGACATCGTGGAAGAGGTCTTGATTTCCGGGCGCCAGATCAAGGCGGCCAAGGCCTACATCCTTTATCGCGATCAACGGGCGCGCCTGCGCGAAATGAAGAATCTGATCAATTCGAGCGACCTGATGGAAGGGTATCTGAAGCAGGCGGATTGGCGGGTCAAGGAAAACTCCAACATGAGTTACAGTTTGCAGGGGCTCAACAACCATCTCTCGAGCGCCATCTCCTCCAGCTACTGGCTCAATAAAGTATATACCGCCAACATCCGCGACGCCCACAATTCGGGCGACCTGCACCTGCACGATCTGCAGATCCTCGCGCCCTACTGCGCCGGCTGGGACCTGAAGGACCTTTTGATGCAGGGTTTCCGCGGCGCCTCCGGCAAGGTTGAATCCAGGCCGCCCAAGCATTTCCGCACCGCGCTCGGCCAAATCATCAACTTTTTCTATACCATCCAGGGCGAGGTGGCCGGAGCGCAGGCCTTTTCCTCCTTCGACACCTATCTCGCGCCCTTCATCCGCTATGACAAACTTTCTTATGAAGAGGTGAAGCAGGCGATGCAGGAATTCCTGTTCAACATCAACGTGCCGACCCGCGTCGGTTTCCAGACGCCCTTCACCAACATCACCATGGACCTGACGCCCTCCAAGGCGGTGGGCGAGGACTATGTGATCATCGGCGGGAAATTCCAGAGCGAGCAGTACAAGGACTTCCAGCCGGAGATGGATATGCTTAACCTGTCTTTCGCCGAACTGATGATGCAGGGCGACGCCAAGGGCAGGGTGTTTTCCTTTCCGATTCCGACCTATAACATCACCAAGGATTTTTCCTGGGACTCTCCCGTGGCCAACAGGATTTTCGAGATGACGGCCAAATACGGCATCCCCTATTTTTCCAATTTCATCAACTCCGACATGAGCCCGGACGACGCCCGCTCAATGTGCTGCCGCCTGCGCCTGGATAACCGGGAATTGCGCAAGCGCGGCGGCGGCCTGTTCGGCGCCAACCCCCTGACCGGCTCGGTCGGCGTGGTCACCATCAATCTGCCGCGCATCGGCTACACTTCTAAAACCCGCGAGGAATTTTATGATAAACTGATCGGCCTGATGCAGGTCGCCAAGGAAAGTTTGGAGATCAAACGCAAAGTGCTCGAAGACCTGACCGAGAGCGGACTCTACCCCTATGCCAAGCATTACCTCGGAAGCATCAAGGAGCGGTTCGGCGGCTACTGGAACAATCATTTTTCCACCATCGGCATCATCGGTATGAACGAGGCGTTGCTCAATTTTGCGCCGGTAGGCAAATCGATCGCCACGCCGGAAGGCAAGACCTTCGCGGTCGAGGTGCTCGACTTCATGCGGGAAAAGATGATGGACTACCAGAACGAGACCAACCATCTTTACAACCTGGAGGCGACGCCGGCCGAAGGCGTCACCCGCCGGATGTCGCGCCTCGACAAGGACAAGTTCGGCGATATCGTGGTGGCGAACGAAGAGGCGGTGCGCGCCGGCAAGAGTTCCCCCTATTACACTAATTCCTCCCAACTGCCGGTCAACCACACCGATGACATCTTCGAAGCATTCGACCTGCAGGACGACGTGCAGACGCGTTATACCGGCGGCACGGTGCTGCACGGTTTCATCGGCGAAGAGATCACCTCGTCCGAAGCGGTGAAAAAGCTGGTCAAGACCCTATCCTACAACTATCACCTGCCGTATTTCACCATCACCCCGACCTTCTCGATCTGCCCCAAGCACGGCTATCTGGCAGGCGAGCATCCTTTCTGCCCCAAATGCGACGCCGAACTCGGCTATGTCGAGCAACTCAGGAACGAGGACCGCGAGTCCATCCTGCGGTAGCACCCGCGAACTATAAACGATTAAAATATTTAATAAAAAATAAAAATTCACCCCGTTAAATCCCCGCTGAAGCGGGCTGCGGCAGAACCGCGATTTAACAGGGCAAGAAAATTATGAGTCCGATCCAAACACAAAAAAGACAACCGTGCGAGGTCTACAGCCGTGTCACCGGCTATCTGCGGCCGGTCAAGCAATGGAATGACGGCAAGCAGGGTGAGTACATGAACCGGAAGACCTTCAAAATCCAGAGCGGGCAGTGCCCGACTTGTTGAGATGTCCCCGAAAATCAAGGAAAGCTGAAGATAATTTTCAAGGAATGACTATCGGCGGTCTGCAAAAATTCAGCATGCTTGATTACCCGGGGCACTTGGCGGCGATCATCTTCACCCAGGGCTGCAATTTCCGCTGCCATTTCTGCTACAACCCTTTGCTTGTCTGGCCACAACCGGACGTCACAAATAGCTCCGCGCCGCAGGGCGAGACCGGCGGCGCGGAGCAAACTGATCAGCGAATCAACCTGGCTGATCTTTTTGTTTTTTTGCGCGGCCGCCAGGGCAAACTTGAGGGCGTGGTGATCACCGGCGGCGAGCCGACCATCCACGCGGATCTGCCAGATTTCATCCGCGAAATCCGGGCGCTCGGATACAAGATCAAGCTCGACACCAACGGCACCAACCCCGAGATGATTGAACGGCTTACGCGCGACCGCCTGGTCGATTACCTGGCAATGGACGTCAAGTCCTCGCCGGCCCGCTACGCCGAGACCGTCGGCGCGGCCGTGGATTTAGAAAAAATCAAAAAGTGTGCTAAGATGATAATGGCCTCAAATCTTCCCTATGAATTCCGCACCACGGCCGTGCCCGGCCTGGTGGAAATCGAGGACATCGAGGAGATCGGCCAGATGATCAGCGGGGCCGAAAAATGGTTCATCCAGCAGTTCAGATCCAACACTGATCTGGTCGATCACGCCCTGGAGGGCGCGGCCGCCCACCGGCAGGAATACCTGCTCGAGCTGAAGAGGATCGGCCAACAATATGCCAAGAATTGCGAATTAAGATAAAATATATGATCGGACAAATACCGGGCCAAGACGACGAAATAAAAAAATTATTGCAAAAAAACCTGGAACTGACGGAAGAGATCTACAAGATGAGCAAGAGCATGAAGCACTTCATCACCTTCCAGAAGTTCATGAGTTTCATCTATTTTCTGATCATCGTAGTGCCGATCGTCCTCGGGATCATCTACCTGCCGCCGCTCCTCGGAAACGTGTTCAAGCAGTATCAGGAACTCCTGGGCGTCGGATCGCCTGCCGGCGTTACCGACCTGCTAAAAGGCGGAGGGCTCGACCTGAAGGGGCTTGATCTCAAAAATATCGATCTGAAGAATATTAGTCCGAATAATCTGCCGAAAACCAAGTGATCGCGGAAAAATTGAACTGCACCGGTTCAATTTTTTTATTGGCGCCGGCGATATTTATGCCCGCTTTATTTACCGCCAGGGTACTCGATAAATTGAAGCAAATTCCAAGAGGCCGTGTTACGACCTATGGCCGTTTAGCGCGCGCGGCCGGCAAGCCAAAGGCGGCGCGCGCGGCCGGAACGGCGGCCGGCAAAAATCAGGATGCGCCTACGCGGCCTTGCCACCGCGTCGTCCGCTCGGACGGATCGATCGGCGGCTACAGCGGCGCGGGCGGGATCAAGAAGAAGATCGAACTGCTCAAAAAAGAGGGAGTGGTCGTAAAGAACGGCAGGGTTGAAAATTTCAGACGGATTTTGTATACTTTTAAAGCTAATACGTAAATTTTA
>JAJYMT010000065.1 GCA_021786695.1 bacterium | reverse complement strand
CCACCGCCTCCGCAAGCGGTAAGCAGGGCAGACAGAACCGCCAGCAATGCAATTCTTCTTCTCATGGCATTTTCCTCTCTTTCTTTATTCTTTTGTAAAGGTCGATTTTATTCGAGGCCTGACCTCGAAATTTCACGTATATCAATTTTGCGGTTCGATATTTTTATTTCTTGGTTATTAATTGTAGCTGAATTGGTATTTCAGTGTATATTTATATATAATACAAAACGAACGCAAATATAGTTACTTGATCAAGCAGTTGATATTATAAAAAGTTATTTTAGCATATTATTTAGATTATGTCAATATTAAAAGGTATTTATAAAAATAAGCTAATTTTAGAGCCGCTCTTTTTATTTCTGGGTGTTTTTTTCTATGCGCACAATGTTTTTGCCGGCAACGCTTTATTTTTAAGTCCCTCCAGCCAAACAATCGGCCCCAACCAGGCCTTTTCCGTTGTACTCAAGATCGACTCCACCACTAATCTTTTCGGGGTCGGTTTTGACCTGCTGTTTGATCCGAATTTGCTGCAATTCGTGAGCGCTGATTCGACCGGCGGGCTGTTGAATCTTGGCGCCGGCAGTACGCCGTCGCTTTTGACCGGCGTCAACCCGCCGGGCGACCTGGTGTTCAGTTTAGCCAGATTCAATCCCGATATCGGCGCGGCCACCACCTCGACCAGCACCATCGCGACGCTCAATTTTTTGTCTCTGCCTCTGACCGGGACGACTTCATCTTCAACTGTGCTTAATTTTCCGGGCACCTATACTTCTTTGTGTTTTGTCGCGACCCCCGGCGCCTCTTGTACCTACCAGAGCGGCACTTGGCAGAACGGCAGCGTAACCGTGCAGGACTTGATTGCGCCGACCGCGCCCGGCGGTCTTATCGCCAGCACTGTTTCCGCGACCGCGATCGATCTTTCCTGGGCTGCCTCGACCGATGCGAACGGAATTTCAAAATACTATATATATCGCACCGGCACTTCCACGCCGATCGCCTCGACCACCGGCCTGACTTATAGCGACAGCGGCCTGTCCGCCGGCGCGGCTTATAATTATTTCGTCCGCTCGATCGATCTGGCCGGAAATTATTCTGGTTTCGCAACCGCCAGCGCCACTACCACGGGCGACCTGACGGCGCCGACTATTCCGACCTCGGGCGCCAGCGCCGTCGCGGCGTCGGCCTCGCAGATAAATTTGGCCTGGACGTCCGGTTCCGATACCGGCGGCTCGGGTTTAGCCGGCTATCGGATCTACCGTAACGGCACTTCAAGCGCGAATTTACTCGGTACCAGCGCGACTAACAGTTTCAACGACACCGGACTTTCCGCCTCGACCGGCTATACTTACTATATTTTTGCCTATGATAACGCCGGTAACGTCTCGACCTCCTCGGCATCGATGAGCGCCACCACGCTAGCGGCTCCGGTTTCATCCGGCGGCGGCGGTGGCGGAGGGGGCGGCGGCGGATCAATCAGTCCGCCGGACGTTTTGCCGCCCGGGCGTCCGGCTAATTTCAAGGCGACTCCCGCGGACGCGAGAATAACTCTTTCCTGGACCAATCCGACCGATGCCGATTTCGCCGGCGTATTGATTTTACGGACGTCAGGCGCAACCGCGCCGGCCTGTCCGTCGAGCCGCACCGACACCGGCGCAACGGAGATTTATCGCGGAAAAGGAATTGAGAAAGTGGATATCGGACTGAACAACGATTTGAAATATTGCTACGCGATATTTTCCCTCGATAATATTCCTAATTACTCCGCTCCCGCCACCCTAATCGCTCAATCCGGAGCCGGCCAATCGGCGGCAGTCGCAACAAGCTCCAGCCAGTCAACGACCGCTGCCAGCGCCAATCAGGGCCCGACTTCCGGCGCAAGCGAGAGCTTGGCAAGCGCGCCCGGCACGGTCGTGGACGCGGTCAGTTTGGCCGAGGCGCATCAAATTTTTGATCGCAATCAATTTGTGGCCTTAACCGCGATTGCTAAACCGATTTACGAAAAGATCATGGGTCAGGCCCTTTCGGCTAGCTCCTTCGGCGGTGCTCAGGACAAGTCAGGACAGGCGGGCGGTTCGTCATACAACAATCAGGAAAAACGGGCGCTCGCTTATTTTATTAACAATGGAACAGATAACACTAAAGTTCTTGGCGCGGGCGAGCGCGGCGGCGCGGTCGGGTCATTTTTGGCCGCTTTCGGCCGGTTGCCGCGTTCGGTCGAGGACTGGCAGGATGTAGTGAAGATCGGCAACGGACGCTGGCCGAAGCAGACGAACGTTAAAGCCGAGGTGGCCGCGGAAACCGTTTTCAAGAAAATTTATCTGCACACGCCCAGGCGGACGACGAACAAATATGATGATAATGCGGTTCGAATCATCGCCTACGGGCTTCGTCCGGCTAAACGGAATGTTGCAAGCGAGGCAGCGGCGGTCAAGAGCTTCAAATTTATTTTCAAGCGCGCGCCGAGCAAGTCCAATGATTGGGATATCGTCAGGGCGATTGCCTACTCGGGAGCGAAGCGTTAATTTTTTAGATTTAAGATTTATGATTTAAGATTTAAGAATAAATGTGCCGGAGAAACCCCGGCACTTTTTGTTTTTTTAAAAAAATGGTATAATATTATTCGTAAATTCGTAGTTGATTTGTAATTCGTAGATATATGAAATACGATTTCATCACCATCGGCGGCGCTTGCGAGGATATCTCGATCTGGACCGACGAGGCGGTCGTGGTCAAGAATCGAAAAGACAAATTGAAGGAAAAACTGCTCGGCTTTGAGTACGGCGCCAAGGTAAAAGTCAAGAAATTTTTAAGCACGCCCGGAGGCGGCGCGGATAATGCCGCCGTAGCCCTGTCCCGCCTCGGCTTCAAGACCGCGATCCTGGCGGCTCTGGGAGACGATGCGCGCGGAAAAAAAATAATAAAGAATCTGAAAAAGGAACGCGTTGATACCCGCCTGATCGAGGTGGTAAAAAAGACGGAGAGCGGTTTTTCTCCGGGAATCGTCGGCAAAGACAACGAACATATTTTTTTTCCGGTGCGCGGCGCCAATGAGCGTCTCAAGATACGCCCCGAGGATAAAAAAATATTCAAACAGGCCAAGTGGCTCTACCTGACATCACTGTCCGGCAACTGGGAGCCGGAACTTAAAAAAATTTTTTCGACCAGGGGGGTTCACCCTGTTAAATTCCCGTATTCGCGGGGTGCGGTTAAGCCGCAATTTAACAGGGTAAAAATCGCCTGGAATCCGGGCGGACGGCAGCTCGGGGCGGGAGCGAAAAAAATCATCAAATACATCAAGAACGCCTTCGTCCTGATTCTTAATCTAGCCGAGGCCAAGGGCCTAGTCAGTTCGGGCATCGCGAACCGGAATAAGACCGCCGGCTGGTTCAATGATCCGAAAAATCTGGCCAAGGCGATCAGCGCCTGGGGGCCGAAGATCGTCGTCATCACCCTGGGGTCCGAGGGCGCTTTCGCTTATGACGGAAAAACTTCTTATCGTCAGCCGGCGATCAAGCCGAAAAAATACGTCAACACCATCGGCGTGGGCGATGCCTTCGGCTCCACTTTCGTCGCCGGCCTGGAGCTGTTCGGCGGCAGAGTAAAGCCGGCCCTGAAAGCCGCCGCTAAAAATTCTTCTTCGGTGGTGGAGGTCTATGGCGCGCAGACGGGACTGTTAAAGCGGGGGCAGCTGTTGAAATAATTCGTCATAGCATTTTGACAAAGTCATTTTTTGAATTCTGAATTTTGAATGAATTTTTAATGACATAATTCCCGCCTGCCGGCAGGCAGGTTGAAACATTTAATAATTAAAGTATTAAAAATTGCATCAAAATTAAAAATTTGAAATTCAAAATTATTGAAGCTCAATTTATAAAATTACAAAACATGGACTTGAATTCTTTCCTAAACCCTAAATCCGTCGCCATAATCGGCGCCTCCAACGATCCAGGCAAACTCGGCTATCAGATTTTGAATAACCTAAAGAGCGGCTTTTACCGCGGTTCGATCTATCCGATAAACCTGCGAGAAAAAACCGTTCTGGGTCTGCCGGCTTTTTATTCGATCGACGAGGTGAGGGGCAAGGTTGATCTGGCGCTGATCGTCATTCCGGCCGCCGCGGTGGTGGGGGAAATAAGAAATTGCGCCGTCGCCGGCGTAAAGAATTTCATCGTCATCAGCGCCGGTTTTTCCGAAGGCGATGCTGACGGGAAAAAAAGGGAAGAGGAGCTGAAAAAATTGGCAGCCGAGCAGCAGCTGAATATCTTGGGACCGAATTGCCTGGGACTGGTAAACGCCGCCGCCAAACTTAATCTGACCTTCGCCAACGCCAAGATTAAGCCGGGCGCGGTGGCCTTTCTGTCGCAGTCCGGCGCGCTCGGCAGCGCCGCTCTGGACGCGCTCGCTTCAAAGCCGTACGGCTTTTCCAAATTCGTCAGTTTAGGCAATAAAGCGGTGCTTGATGAAAATGATTTTTTTGAAGAATTGATCGGTGATGATTCGACCAAACTCGTAGTGGCCTATCTGGAGAGCGTGAGCCACGGTGAACGGTTGATGTCGGCGGTATCCCGCCTCTCCAAGAAAAAACCGGTAGCGGTGCTCAAGGCCGGCCAGACCGAGCAAGGCGCCAGGGCCGCGATGTCGCACACCGGTTCGCTTGCCGGCTCCAGCCAGGCGGTGCTGGCCGGATTGCGGCGGGCCGGAGCGATCATCCTTGACAGTCCGGAGGAACTGTTCGACTTGATCGATCTGGCGCAACGGGAATATCAAATTACCGATGATAAGTTAACGATCATTTCCAACGCCGGCGGCCCGTTGGTGCTTGCCACCGATGAAGCCGCAAAGATCGGTTTGCCGCCGGCGGAATTTTCCAGGCAGACGATCTCCGACTTACGGCTTAATCTGCCGCAAAGCGTCGTCCCGCACAATCCGCTCGATCTGATCGGCGACGCCCCGGCCGAACGGTATCGCTTGGCGCTCGAGACGGTGCTCTCGCGCGAGCCGAACGCGAACCTTTTAGTCATCCTGACGCCGCAAACCTCAACCCAGGTCGAAGAGACGGCCGCGGTGATCGCGGCGGCGGCAAAAAAATATCCCAAGACGATCATTACCGCTTGTTTTATGGGCGGCGATTCAGTGGCGCCGGCGAGAGAGGCGTTAGCCGCCGCCGGCGTGCCGGAATTTCCTTTTCCGGAGCGGGCGGTGAGAGTGCTTGCCAAATTAATAAGCAATCGGATCGCCGCCAAATCGATCAAGCCGTATGCTTCCGGCAGGCCCCATGCCATCCGAGCCCATCAGGAACAGCTCGATTATCTCGAAGCGATCCGGCTGCTCGAAAGATACGGCATTGACACGGTACCGACGAGAGAGGTCGGCCGGGCGTCGGAGTTGGCGGAAATTCCATATCCGGCGGTCCTCAAGGCGGTCGGGAAAAAATTGGTCCACAAAACCGACCGCGCGGCCATTGCGCTCAATTTAAAAAATCAGGTGCAGGCGAACGTCGCCTGGAACCGTTTCAAAGATATTTTGCGGGACAAGAATAATTATTGCGTGGCGCAGCCGATGGTGGAGGGGGGGATCGAATTGATCCTGGGTTTCAAGCGCGATCCGTCCTTCGGGCCGGTTTTGCTGCTCGGCTGGGGCGGCATCTATACCGAAATTTTTAAAGACATCACCACCGAAATCGCCGATCTGGACCAAAAGCGCGCCCTTGCCATGATCGGCCGGCTCAAATCCTTCCCGATCCTCAAGGGCGCGCGCGGCAAGCACTTTGCCATTGATGCATTGGCGGACGCCATCCTGAAGGTGGCGAAGTTGTCCCAAAAGGAGCGGGAAATATTGGAGCTGGACATTAATCCGCTTTTTTTGACCGGAAACGGCGCGGTCGCGGCCGATGTCAGAATCATTATCTAGGTTCTAGGTTTCAGGTGTTAGGTTCGAGGTTATGGAACAAAAAACAAAAATAAACTCACATAAGGATTTGGTAGTATGGCAAAAAGCGATGGATTTAGTCGTTGATGTTTATGATTTGTCTGACAAATATCCCAAAGAAGAGCTTTATGGGCTAACGTCGCAGACCAGAAGAGCAGCAGTGTCAATCCCTTCAAATATTGCCGAAGGCAGGTGCCGAGGCACAAGGAAGGAGTATAGGCAATTTTTGTTAGTGTCCTTTGCTTCTTGCGCGGAACTTGAGACGCAGATAGAAATAGCCAAGCGTTTGGCTAAAACAAAAAACTTGTCTTATAAAAAAGTTGACGATTTATTGATAGAGGTTTCTAAAATGTTAAATGCGATGGTCGGCAAATTGGATGTCATCCCTAGCACCTAAAACCTCGCACCTAGAACCTAAAATAATGATTAAGCGCTTGATCGATAAACAGATAAACAGCGTGACCTACGCGGCAGTGTTGGTGGCGCTGTCTTCTTTGATTTCCCGCTTTTTGGGGATTTTTCGCGACCGCATCCTGGCGGGCGAGTTCGGCGCCGGCGATACCCTGGATATATATTATGCCGCCTTCCGCATTCCCGATCTGATTTTCAACTTGCTGGTGCTCGGCGCCCTGTCGGCCGGCTTCATCCCCATCTTCGCCGGCCTGCTCAAAAATCCGGATGATTCGAAAGATAATCCGCAGGCCTGGGAATTTTCAAACCTGGTCGTTACGGCGCTGGGAATCGGCCTGATCGTCGTTTCGACCCTGGCGATGATCTTCACCGCGCCGATAATGAAAGTGATCGCGCCCGGGTTCGATCCGGAAAGGCGAGCTCTGACCATCGGCCTGACGCGCGTGATGTTCCTGTCGCCGTTTTTCTTAGGGATATCGAGCATCTTGGGCGGCATCCTGCAATCATTCAAGCGGTTTTTCATCTATTCACTGGCGCCGATAATGTACAATCTCGGCATCATCATCGGCGCGCTTTATTTCGTGCCGCGCTGGGGCTTGCGGGGCCTCGCCTGGGGCGTGGTGCTCGGCGCGGCAGTCCATATGCTGGTACAATTGCCGGCCGCCGCCGCCCTCGGGTTCCGTCTTCGTCCCAAATTAAATTTTAAAGACCTGTATCTGCGGCGTCTGGGGCGGCTGATGGTGCCGCGGACGATGAGTTTGGCGATCGCACAGATCGATCTGTCGGTCTCCACCTCGATCGCCTCCACCCTGCTCGCCGGCTCGCTCGCGATCTTCAATTTCGCCAATAATCTGCAGTCATTCGCCATCGGTATTTTCGGCATCTCCTTCGCGACCGCGGTCTTTCCCGCGCTTTCGGCCACCGCCCGCGATCCGGTAAAATTCGTGGAGAATTTTTCCTACACCCTGCGGCAGATACTGTTCTTCATCGTGCCTTCGACCGTGCTGCTTTTGGTCTTGCGCGCCCAGATCATCCGCGTGGTGCTCGGCACCGGCCAGTTCAACTGGGAAGATACGGTGCTGACCGTTCGTACTCTCGGTTTTTTTGCGCTTTCTTTGTTCGCGCAGGCGACCATTCCTTTGCTTACCAGGATGTTTTATGCCCGCGAAAATTCCAAGACGCCCTTCTACATCGGTCTGGTTTCGGTCGCGGCCGACATAGCATTGGCGCTGTGGCTGTCGAAAAAGATGGGCGTGGCCGGTCTGGCGCTGGCCTTTTCGATCGCGAATATCATTAATTTTATCCTGCTCTGGCTGGTGCTGCGGATCGACCTCGGGCATCTGGACGAGGAGAAGATTATTTTTTCGGTCGCCAAATTTTCCATCGCCGGCCTGGCGGCCGGCCTGGCCGCTCAGCAGATGAAGTCGGTGGTCTGGCCGCTGATCGATATGTCGCGGCTCTGGGGCGTATTCGCCCAGGGAGCAGCCGCCGGTCTGATCGGCCTCTTGGTTTATTTCGCCGTCTGCGCGCTGCTCCGAAGCGAAGAGTTCTTCCAATTTTTTGGCGGTATCCGGCGCCGCCTGCCTTTCGCCAAGGTGCGTGCCGAGGACCATATCGAGGCGAGGGGAATTTAGAAAGTTAAAAATTTAAAGTTAAAAGTTAAAAATTATTGAGTCCCGCCTCTGCCGGCCGGCAGAGGCGGGACGAAT
>JAJYMT010000043.1 GCA_021786695.1 bacterium | reverse complement strand
GCCACCGATGACATGGTGGTGCGCACCCAGGTCACGTCGGAGGCGGCGGACAAAGCCCAGCACGGTGTGATGGAACTGCTGCTCATCAACCATCCGCTGGACTGCCCGATGTGCGACAAGGGCGGCGAGTGCCCGCTGCAGAACCAGGCCATGTCCAACGGCGCCGGGGAGACCAGGTTCACCGGGACCAAGCGCACCTGGCCTAAGCCGATCGCGCTGTCCACCCAGGTGCTGCTGGACCGGGAGCGCTGCGTCCAGTGCGCGCGGTGCACCAGGTTCGCCGACCAGATCGCCGGGGACCCGCTGATCGACCTGCTGGAGCGCGGATTCTCCGAGCAGGTCGGCACCGCCGAGGGCGTGCCGTTCAACTCCTACTTCTCCGGCAACACGGTGCAGATCTGCCCGATCGGCGCGCTGACCGGGGCTTCCTACCGGTTCCGGGCCCGGCCGTTCGACACCGTCTCCACTGCGGGCATCTGCGAGCACTGCGCGGCTGGCTGCCGTCAGCGCACCGACCACCGCCGCGGTGCGGTCACCCGCCGGCTGGCGGGCAGCGAGCCACAATGTTTTTAAATACAAAGATGCTGGAATATTTGAGGTGAAGCCAGACGACACCTTGTTCGCAATCGTCAAGCGGATGACAGAGATAGAAACCGAGTATCTGGCCAGGTCCTGGCCGGCCGTTCCGGTTTACGGCCTGCAAGACGAGGCAGTGGGCGCGGTGAAGGAATTTTTCCACGATTACCGTCTGTCGATCTGATTGACTGCCGCGAAAACGAAACTAAGTTTCGGAATATTCCGAAACTTAGTTTCGTTTTTTTAGATGATAAATCAAAAATACCGGCGCTATACTTGTTTATTGAGTCCGTATTTAAAGTGTTTGACATATATTAAATAGTGTGCTATGATATATAATCAATGTTCTTTTGATTATTTTAGCTGTAATAAGCTAAAATTACATAGATTTTTTGCACTCGGCCACCTTGGTCGAGAATAGCCCCACTTTGGGGAAACGGGAGGTTCCAAATGAACCGGAAAGTGTCGTTTAACGCACTGGCAGCTATTCTGACGCAGTTAAGCGACGAGGAGCAGGTGGTTCTCGTGGAAAACGGGGACTACCTCAAGCGGATTGCCGGAAAACTGGCGGTCCGGGCAGCGAGGAACCGCTTCTTCGTCCCGCTCTCGGACCAGGACGTGCCGGCCGGTCTGGCCGAGACCGCCAACAAGTGGCGCAAACTCGCGGCCGAACTCGGCTACACCGGCCCGGTCGCCTGGCGGGTGCGCGCGGGCTTCACTCTAAAGGTGCACGCCCCCAAGGCCGGTCCTTGCTACAAGAATTTCGGCGATCCGCAGTACTGGTCGCTCAAGAATGACGAGCCGACCGCGAACTCGCTCGTCTTCTGGGTGCCGCGGCTTGTGCCCAAGAGCATGGGAAAGAGCGTCGACGAGCAGATGAGTATCCTCGGCGATCTGCAGGAGCGCTTCGGCCTGCCGGCGTACCATCTCTCAAACTACGGCTCGGCCGCCCTGCTCGCGGGGCTGATTTTCTCGCACTTCAAGCGGACAGGCGAGCGTACGCCACTCAAGAAGTTATGGGCGCGCACCAATACTTTAGGCTCGTACCGCGGCTGCTGTGGCTGTCTTAGTCTCGGCGATTTCGGCGAAGGCGGCCTCAGTTCCGGCGACGACTTTTTCTGGGGCGTCGGTGGGTACTCGGGTCTCGGTTGTTTCCCCCTGGGGGTGGAGCTCGGGTCATAGGACCCTTGGCCCCCTCTAAAGGCCGGTTGTAATCGCTATAATAAGTATCCAACCTCTAATCGAAAGGAGGCACAAAAAACCAAGGGCTCGCGTCGTCTCAACACGACCGGGCCCTTTTCTTTTTTCCGCGATGAATTAAGTTTGTATTTTTGCACATTTTGGATAAATGTGCTATTTTATTTGAATGAGCGCTAAAATTTTTATTTCCAAACAAGAGCTTGAGCAGTTGTATTACGTAGAAAAAAAATCTAAATATAAGATTGGGGACATTTATAATTGTAGTTTTAAAACGGTATTAAATAGAATGAGAGAATACGGTATGGAGCCGCTTTCCAGATCCGTAATACAGAGCAAATACAGCAAGACGGATTTTACTGGCGATTATTCATTTAAGGCATATCTCATAGGCTTTAGAATAGGTGACCTTAATGTTTACAAGACCACAGATAAATCCGAGGTAGTGATAGTCAGGTGTCACACTACAGTCAGAGAGCAAGTCGTTCTAATGGAAGAGTTATTTTCAGAATTTGGCAAAGTATCAATAAGTTATAATAAAAAAAGTAATTCCTATCATGTAAATTGTTTCTTAAACAGCAGCTTCAATTTTTTATTGCCAAAGGGCGATTATGTTGAGAAGTGGATAAAAGCAGACAATCGGTTATTTGCGGCGTTTTTGGCCGGATATAGCGACGCCGAGGGCAATATCGGAGTTTATGACGGTCGAGCACGGTTTAAGATAGACACATATGACAACAAAATCATAAGTTTAATATATGATTGGCTTATAAAAAATGGAATTGATTGCCCGATACCAATGATGATTGGCGCAAAGAATTTTGTTTATAATAAAGAATTTGGCTATAAATACAACAAAGATGTTTGGCGAATAAGGGTGAGCAAAACGGAGTCATTGAGGCGGCTCTTTGAGTTAATCTTGCCTTTTTCCAGACATAAATTAAAAATCAGAGATATTAAAAAGTGTTTAAAAAATTTAGATGATAGAAGAAAATAAAATAAGAAATTTTGCCATCTTGGCCCACATTGATCATGGTAAGTCAACATTAGCAGACCGAATGTTAGAGATTACTCATACCGTTGAAAAAAGAAAAATGAAAGAGCAGATCCTGGACAAGATGGATCTGGAGCGGGAACGGGGCATCACCATCAAACTGGCGCCGGTGACGATGAATTACCGGGACTACGTTTTGAATCTGATCGATACTCCGGGTCATGTCGATTTCACCTATGAGGTTTCGCGTTCACTCGCCGCGGTGGAGGGGGCGGTCTTGCTGGTCGACGCGACCCAGGGCATCCAGGCGCAGACCCTGGCCAATCTCTATCTGGCGATCGAGCAGAACCTGACCATCATTCCGGTAGTCAACAAGATCGATTTGCCGGCGGCCGACGTGGCCGGCACCAAGCGGGAAATAATCAAACTTCTTGGTTGCAAAGAAGAAGATATCCTCACCGCCTCGGGCAAGACCGGCGAGGGCGTGGAAAAAATTTTGGAAACGGTGATCGAGCGGGTGCCGCCGCCGGTCGGACACGGCGAGGCGCCGCTCCGCGCCCTGATTTTCGATTCGAATTACGACGAATATCGCGGCGTGGTCGCCTATGTGCGAGTCGTAGATGGCGCTTTGAAGACAGGAGAGAAGATCGCGCTGGCAGCCACGCAAGCCAAGAGCGAGGCGATCGAGGTCGGAGTGTTCAAGCCGGACTATCACCGCACCGATGTACTCGGGCAGGGGGAGATCGGCTATATCATCACCGGTTTCCGGGACGTGAGCGAATGCCGCGTCGGCGACACGGTGACCATTGCGAGCGGCGTTTCAGCCATCGAGCCGCTGGTCGGCTACAAGGAAGTGAAGCCGATGGTTTTCGCCGGCATCTTTCCCCGCGAGGGCAATGAATATCAGGAACTTCGAGAGGCGATTTCCAAACTGAAATTGAATGACGCGGCGCTTATGTACGAACCGGAGCAATCGCAGGCGCTCGGCTTCGGCTTCCGTTGCGGCTTTCTCGGGCTGCTGCATCTGGAAATATTCCAGGAACGCCTGAAGCGCGAATACAATCTGGACCTGATCGTCACCGTTCCAAGCGTTTCTTACCGCGTATATAAGACCAACGGCGAAGAAATCATCGCCCGCAGCCCGCAGATGCTGCCCGATCCGGCGGCAACGAGAGAGATCCAGGAGCCGTGGGTGCGGCTCGATATCGTGACACCCAAGGACTATATCGGCGCGCTGATGAATTTCGCGCAGGAAAAAAGAGGGATATACAAGAATACCGAGTATCTGGACGAGCAGCGCGCGGTGCTCCATTACGAAATTCCGCTGGCGGCGATCCTGACCGATTTTTACGACAAGATCAAAAGTTTTTCTTCCGGCTACGGCTCGATCAACTATGAATATCTGGATTACCGCACGGCGGACGTGGTGAAGATGGATATCCTGGTGGCGGAAGACATGGTGGAAGCGCTGGCAGTGATCGTTTATCGGGACGAGGCCTTCCGCCGCGGCAAGGAGATCGTCGAGGTGCTGAAAGAGAGCTTGCCCAAACAGATGTTCGTGATCAAACTTCAGGCGGCGGTCGGCGGCAAGGTAATCGCGGCCGAACGAATTTCCGCCCTGCGCAAGGACGTGACGGCCAAACTCTACGGCGGCGACGTCACGCGCAAGCGGAAGCTATTGGAGAAGCAGAAGAAAGGCAAGAAGAAGATGATGGCGGCGGGCAAAGGAAGCGTGGAGATTCCAGGGGATACGTTCGTGAAGATATTGAAGAGGTAATTGAAAATAAAAAAGCACAAAGCTCAAATTACAAAACCCAAACAAAACACAAAACACAAAGATGCCCCCCGTTTGTGTTTTGGAAATTGTAATTTGTTTGTGATTTGTGTTCTGTGTTTTGTAATTTTACAACGCTATGTATAACACCAAAAGAAGCAAGCGGAACAGGATATTCTGGGCCATTATCAGCGTGATGGTGATTTTTTCCATGGTGATCTGGACCATCGGCGCGCTTTTCTAGGGTGGGCCATAAAAAAGAAAAACCCCGCTCGGTTAGTTGAGCGGGGTCGGATGGGATGGTCGCGGCTTAGGCCGCGGGTTTTTGCGGGAACGGAAAGAGCGTGAAGGCCGAGTCATAGACCAACTTGGCCTTGCAGCCGGGCGCGCCGCAGTTCTTTTGCATGAAAATCTCGGTCTGCCCGACCGTGCGAATGAACTCATCGTGGTTGTGGTTGCGCGGGCAGTACTTGTAAGTCGTGAGCACCCCGTGTTCGCACGGCTGTTTGCAGGACCTGCAGATCGGAATCGGCCCCGAATACTTTTCTTCCGTCCAGCAACTCAGTTGCTGGCATTTCTGGCAAAAGAACGCCGGGCCCCTTCTTAGTATCGCCACCGGACACCTCCTGTATTTTTTGGCCGTCTGATGTGTTATATGAATTCATATAATAATACAGTAATTAAACTTTTTGTCAAGGTAAGATGCAAAAAAATTGGCTAATTTCAACTAAAATAGAAGATAATTTTATAGATAAATTTCCGCAATACGACCGGCTGACTTTGCAACTTCTAAAAAACCGCGGTTTAACGGAAAAAGCGGCAATCGATGAATTTCTAAACGCTGATTATCAAACCAACAGCCATGATCCGTTTTTGTTTAAAGATATGCGCGCAGCCGTGGACTTGATTATCAGTAAAATAAAAGCGGGCGAGAAAATCACAATCTACGGCGATTACGACGCAGACGGCGTCACCTCAACGGCGCTGATGATCGAGACCCTAAAAACGCTTAAGGCGGAAGTAGATGTATATATCCCTGACCGCGTGAGCGAGGGCTATGGTTTGAATAACGAAGCGATCAAAGAGATCCACGGATCGGGCACGAAATTATTGATTACCGTAGACAACGGCATCAGGGGTAAGGCCGAAGTGGCCTATGCCAAATCGCTCGGCCTGGAGGTGATCGTGACTGACCATCGTCTGCCGCCGAGCGAGGCGGGGGAATCGCCTGACTGCCTGGTGATTGACCCGATCGCCAAGAGCGACAATTATCCATTCAAGTATCTCGCCGGCGTGGGAACCGCTTTCAAACTCGCGGCGGCGCTGATCCGCAGTTCAAGCTTGTCAGCTGAAGACAAAATAAAACTGGAGGAGCGCAATCTGGACTTGGTGGCGATCGGAACGGTGGCCGATTGCGTGAAACTCCTGGGAGAAAACCGGGTGCTGGTCAAAAAGGGTTTGGAAATTTTGAATAAGACCAAGCGGCTCGGATTGCTGGAATTGATCAAGGCGGCGAAAATCAACGGCGGCCGGAAGTTGGATGCCTGGAACATCGGCTTTCAGATCGCGCCGCGGCTCAATGCCGCCGGCCGGATGGATCACGCCAATACCGCTTACGAATTATTGACGACCAAAAACAAAGAAGAGGCCGAGCAGTTGGCGAACGATTTATCCGGAAAAAACTACGACCGCCAGCGCGAAACCGAATCGATCGTCAATCAGATTGAAATAATGTTATCAGCAGGATTCAACGACAAAATTATCATTGCCGTCAGTCCGAGTATCGCGGGCGCCGGCGAGCAGTGGAACGAGGGGGTGATCGGCCTGGCGGCCGGGCGTCTGATGGAAAAGTATTATCTGCCGGTAATCGTCATCACCGGCACCGCCTCCGAGATGAAGGGCTCGGGCAGGAGCATCCCGGAATTCAATCTGATGTCGGCAGTGGAAAAAATTCACGCCTCGCTCTCCCGTTACGGCGGCCATGCGGCGGCCTGCGGCTTCAGCATCGAGGGCAAAGAAAATTTGGGACGATTCATCGACGACATGGTTCTGGCGGCGAATGAGGCCTTGGCCGGCATGGAATTGAAGCGCGAGGTCGCGGTCGAAGCAGAGATTGATTTTTCCCAAGTGGATGAAAATCTGGTCGAAATAATAGAGCGATTCGCGCCCTTCGGCGAAGAAAACGACCGGCCGAAACTTTTATGCCGGAGCGTGACGGTAGTTGATATCATCAATATGGGTTTGGACGGGCGGCACCTGAAGCTGCGGGTGAAGAACGGACAAGCGGGGGTAAAAAGCGCGCTTGGTTTCGGCCAGTCGGGCAGGTGGCCTGATTTGCGGATTGGTGATAAAATTGATTTAGTATTTTATCCGGAAATAAACGAGTTTAACGGCAAGCGGGAAGTGCAGTTGAAGATTGTGGACTTGCAGCAAGCGGATAACTAAAGAATTTTAAATTTAAAATTTTAAATCAATTTTTAAATGAATTAATTTTAATTGAAAATTTAAACATTCAATTAAAATTTAGACTTTAAAATTATCAATCAAAAAACGAAAGAATAAATTAGCTTAAATTTTGAATAAACAACCTACATGATTACAAAATTAATTATATATACTGACGGCGGCGCACGCGGCAACCCTGGACCGGCCGCGATCGGCGCGGTGTTGACGGACGAACAGGCCAAGGTGGTCGCGGAGATTTCGCAGTGCATCGGCGAGGCGACAAATAACCAAGCGGAATACCGGGCGGTGATCGCGGCGCTTGAAAAAGCCAAGGAATTAGGCGCGGCTGACCTTCAATTTTTTTTGGACAGCGAGCTGGTTGTCAAACAGCTGAAAAGGGAGTATAAGGTAAAGAATGGCGAATTAGCTCCCCTGTTTTTGCGAGTGCATAATTTAGTCGTCGGCTTTAAAAAAGTATCTTTTGAGCATGTCAGACGGGAACAGAATGTTGAGGCGGATCGATTAGTGAATTCAGCGTTGGATGGTAAATAAAAAATAGTTGGATTCGTAGCTCAGTTGGTTAGAGCGCGCCGTTCACATCGGCGAGGTCACAGGTTCGAGCCCTGTCGGATCCACAAAATCAATCTTGGCAGGAACGTGTCGTAGAACCGTGCTCTGGTCGGGGCGCTTTTCCGCAAGCGCAAAATCCCCTCCGCCTTTCGCACGTTGTTTTACGCCGAAGACCAGAATGTGGCAAACGGTGAAGAATCCCTTCCCCCTAGGGATACTGCAAAGTGTCCGGCCCTAACCCTCCGACACGGACACCCGTGCATCGCCACCTTCCTGCCAAGCGTTCCGTTCTTTTCAGTTCAATCCGCACTCATCGGCAAAGGGTTGTCTCGGCAACCCTTTTTGTTTTGCCCTCAATTGACTTATCAGCGGATTTATGTTAAGGTAAGAGCATTAAATTGACCCTTAAAACTTATTAATCTCAAGGCAAGCAAGTGATTACTCCGCCTCATCGGCGGGGAGGAAAGTCCGGACTCCAAAAGGAAAGAAATTTCCGGAAAAATGATGGTCGCTAACGGCGACGGGGAGCAATCCCACGGAAAGTGCCACAGAGACGATACTAGTTGCGAAGCAACTATCCTGAGCGTAGCGT
>JAJYMT010000041.1 GCA_021786695.1 bacterium | reverse complement strand
GGCTCTGTTGATTGCCAGGGTGTCGGTCACAATATAGGTATCCGTAAAACCCGCACAAGCCACATCGCCCGTATTCATTCCCAGGGCGTCCAGTATGTCGTCCTGGAATATCTCCGGACATCCACACTTCAGAAAGTCCAACAGTCTCTGGACGCTTTTGGAGCCGGAACCATCTGAGTGCTTGGTGATAACGCAATCATTACTCCACGGATCATTAATGATGTTACACCAAGCGTCGGGATATTGATTGGAAACGATCTTGCCGAAAATCTCCTTCACGCCCGCCTTGTGCGGATCGACCCCCAAGTGCTCGTAGATACTCGGTCCTTTTGCCATCTCCTGACCTCCCTTTGACTGATTGTTTTTCCAAAAATAAATCAAAAATAAAAAGAACGACTGATATCCTCCTTGTCGTTTTTAGCATCCTTTTGCTCTATCTTAGCTTAATTATCCTCAATGTCAACCCTGTTAAATTGCGGCTCTACCGCACCCCGCTCTGGCGGTGATTTAACAGGGTCAAGCAAAGAAAAACCCCCGCCGCAAGTGTTGGTCGCGACGGGGGTGGTTACTATTGAAGCTTCAGGCGGCCCTGATGCCGTTCCTGAAAATTTCCAGACCGTCCGGATTGCCATAAGGCCGTTCCGGATGATCCATCAGACCGAAGATGCGGCCGTTGTCCGAGCAAATGCCGGCGATGAAGCCGCCGTTCGGCGATTCGGACGCGTAGGTCAGAACCACGTTCGGTCTGCTCTCGCCGACCACCTTGCCGTAACCGTGGGCTGAGGGGAATCTCAAAATCTGGCCCTCCAGCCCCTTAGTCCAGATGCAGTTGGAGGTTTCCACCCGGTGTTTCACCGGCATGCTGCAGAACACCTCGGAGTCGTTCCTGCTCAGGGTAACGCCGTCGGTGAACAGACGGGCACGGTCCAGGGCCTGGAAGCCGTTGCAGATGCCGAGTATCGGTATCCGCGCTTCTACCAGCCGCCGGAAATGATCGGCAAGCAAGGTGGCGACCAGGATGCCGGTGGCGATATGATCGCCGCCGGAAAAACCGCCTGGAACGCAGAAGCAGTCGCAATCGGTCATCCGCACCCTGCCCTTGAGGATGTCGTTCATGAAAAGCAGCTGAGGATTTCCGCCGGCCAGCCGGAAGGCGGCCATGGTTTCCTCTTCGCAATTGGTGCCGGGCGTGTAAAGCACGGCTACCCGCTTACGCAGTCCGGTCATGGTTCACCTTCCTTTCGAACGATTTCAGCCAAGCCATGCGCAATGCCGTCCAATCCAACATCGTTCTCAGGACGCTGAAAACCTTTCCCGTCTGGATTTCGTCCAGAAAGCCGACGACCGTCGGCTGCAAATCGCGGAAATCGTCCATCAGCCGATAAATGTCTGCGGGCTTGATCTCGATCAGCGCGCCGCCAAAACTCTCGGCGAACAGCGACGGCTTGAGGTTGGCGAAGGCGGAATATTCGGATGCCTCCATGCCTTCGAAGAGACGCAAGAAGATTCCGCCGCAATTGATCGGCACCGCGGACTGGATGACGCCGGATCGGGCGAGATCCTCGAGCGAATGAAGATAGCTCGCGGCCGCGTCGACCGGAAAATGATCCAACTTTGTTCCGGTGATGTCGAGCGCCGCGGACAGGATTGAACCATCGAGCCTGGTTGCGTATGGCTTGATGGCAACCAGCAGATTGCCCGGTCGCTGCCAAGCATGCGGAGATAATTTCCGGACATCCGGTACCTTGCCCATGGCGGTTACGGCGACGCTGGCCGGTACGTTGACCGTCCGTCCGCCGAAGGTGCCGGATCCGGACGAACTGTCCTTGCCGGTGATGAACGGCGTGCCGGTCCGGACCGAAAGATCGGCGATTGCCTTGACCTGCTCACGCAAATAGTAGTAAGCGTACGGATCCTGGTCGGCGGTGTAGAAATTGTCCGCCAGACAAATATCCTTGAGTCGGACGCCGGCAATCACCTGGGTAGCGAGCGCATCCATCATTGCATTGATCGCGGCCGCCACCGGATCCACTTCGAATTGCCAGGGACTGAAGCTCAAGCTCAGGGTCAGACCGTAAGGACGGCCATAGACCGGCTGAAGCACCGCCAGAGACGATGGGACGTTGTAGTTCTTGCCGTAAAGCGGCCCTTGATAGGTGATCCCCTGGACGGTCGAGTCGTAACGCCTGGTGGCGCTCGATTGGTCGCACACGTCGAAATGGCTGACCAGGGCGAGTCCCATCTCGTTGATGTTTTCGGTTGATACGTCGGGATATTTCGGATGGTTTGTCTTGGCGGGAGGTTCGATCACTTCGATCTCCGGCAGGGGGCAATCCTCGAAACAACTGTACGGCACATCGAGAGCGATTTCGCCGGACAGTTCCATCTCCGGCTGGAATTCGGTCACTGCCGGATCATAGATCATCTGGAACCGGCCGCTTTCGGTGAAAATGCCGATCACGGTCGCTTCCAGTTCATGGCGATCATAGATCTCCATCGCCTCCGTCAGTTTTTCCGGAATGATCGCGTGAAGGAATCTTTCCTGGCTTTCCGAGAGCGCGATCTGCCAGTTGGAAAGCCCCGCGCACTTGAGCGGCACCAGGGCAAGGTTGGCGAGAACGCCGCCTTTGCCGCCGGTAGATTCGCCCATTTCACCCACGGCAGAAACGATGCCTGCCGCACCGAAATCGGTGCGAGCGCTGGCACAGCGTCGGTCGCGGATTTCCAGCCCGGCCCGCATCATCTTCTGTTCGGTGTAAGGATGGCCGATCTGGACGTGCGTCGAATCGCCGGTATCGGTCTGTTCGGTGATGCCGCCGGAACTGATGGTAGCGCCGTGAAGTCCGTCGTTACCGGTGCGCCCGCCGACCAGCACTACCAGGTCGCCTTTGCGCGGACTGCCTTTTTTGGCGGCCGCGCGGGTGGTGATGCCGACCGAACCGCCCAAAGCGAACGGTTTGCCGCTGTAATCCGGATGGCTCTTCGCCCTAGGGAACAGCATCGGCACGCCCATCGGATTGCCGTAATCAGCGATCGCGCTGAACGTTTCACGCAGGAGCAGAGACGCCGGCCAGGTCTTGCCTTCAAGTTCCGGATAACGCCTGCGCTCGATCTCGCCCGCCACTGTCAGTTCGATGTTGCCGATCGGTTTGGCGCCAAGACCGTTTTCGATGATGTCGCGCAGGACGCCGCCGAGCTTGGTCAACTGGCCGCCGTATGCCTCTTTCATGGTCGGTGAGTTGTGCGTTTCCAGCTTGAAAAGGATCGCCAGGCCGTCATAGAAGTCCCAGACGCCGGCATTATCCACGAAAGCGGAAAGCAGGTTGGGGTTGCCGATCGCTTCCGTCGCAGCCATCAGTATCTTCAGCAAACCGAGCGCTTTCCAGGTGGTGTGGTTGCAGTGGTCCGACCAGCGAGCGGCGAATGTTTCCAGGAAGACGTCGGTCACCCGCGAGGCGCAGAGTTCGTCCTGTATCGCCGCCAACTTTTTCATCTGCGCGAGCGACAAGTGGAGCTCCCGCTTCGCGCTCAGGCCGATCAATTCGGCATCGCTCAGCGCCAGCAGATTGAAATATTCCATCGGTTGGCGGATGCCGCGCGGCTTCAGGGTGGTCAGCACCGGTTCGCTGGTGAATGAAACATGCACCAGTTTGTTGACGTAAATTCCCTGGCGCCGCCGGCCGTAATACCGATAGCCGACTTTGGCTGCTTCGACGATGACGCCTTTGCTTCCGCAGGCGCGAATGATCGCTTCCTGCTCCGGGTCGATGACGCCGTTCTGGTACATCACCTCGAGAAACTCACCCGCCGGCATCGTTTCGACCACCGTTTCGGTGACGCTGTTGCAGAAAATCGCGTGCAACTTGCGCAAATCCGACGCCGCGCAACCGGTTTCCAGGTTGTAGATCTTGAAGATATCCGCCTGTTTCCCGTCCGGCTTCTTGGGACCGATCACGATCCGATAAATTGTCATCTTTTCCCTCTCCTCTCCGTCTTGAAGTTTATGGCGATATTAATGGCCCCGTATACATACGTTTTTGCACGGAGTAAATTGTAAAGATCTATCGAAGATCGCCACGCCCAAGGTTCGAGCATGAAAATAAAAAACCAACCCATTGTCCTCCTTTGGGTCAGAAATTTTTATTAGCTTAAAATTACCGTAATATAGCTTAAAAGTCAATCAAGCCGCTTGACCCTGTTATGCTTTAAATTTAAATATAGGGTTGACACAATTCTCTATATGAGGTATTATCAAATTAATCATAAACCGCCTGCCACAGGGCTGTTTTTTTTAACCTCGGCGCTAAGTTTAAACATGGGGGCGCCATGGCAAATACAATATGGCTAACAAATTATCAAACTACATCATGGAATCGGTCGCGGAGCTCAAAAAGGTCAGCTGGCCGACGCCGAAAGAAACCAGGAACTACACCCTGCTCGTCATCGGCGTGAGTTTGGCGGTGGCGTTCTTTCTGGGGGCGCTCGACCTGGTTTTTACCTACGGCCTGGAAAAATTAATCGTTCCCCAGGTTTAGAAATTATTTTTGAAACATGGCAAAACAAACATTGAACCAAGGCCGCCGCTGGTACGTGATCCACACCTACTCCGGCTATGAAGAAAATGTCGCGCAGTCGTTGCGCCAGAGAATCGAGTCCATGGATATGGAAGATAAGATTTTCAATGTGCTGGTGCCGATCGAAAAGAAGATCAAGATCAAGAACGGCAAGCGCAAGGTGGTGGAAGAAAAAATCTTCCCCGGCTATGTGATGGTGGAGATGATCGTCAACGACGATTCCTGGTACGTAGTGCGCAATACGCCGAACGTCACCGGCTTCATCGGTACCGGCACCGTGCCGACGCCGATCGCCGACAACGAGATCCGGGAACTGCAGAAGCGGATGGGCGTTGAGGAGCCGAAATTCAAGATCGATGTGACGGAAAATTCGCCGGTGCGGATCACCGACGGGCCGTTCAAGAACCTGGAAGGAAAAGTCACTTCGATCGACGAGGCCAAGGGCAAGGTCAAGGTGCTGGTCTCGATGTTCGGCCGCGAAACGCCGGTAGAGCTCGATTTCCTTCAAATCAAAAAAATATAGTTTAGGTTATTAGGATATTAGGTACTTAGGGTATTAGGTGTTGTTTTATAAAAACGCGCCGAAAGCTTCTCCCGTTTTACCTAATTAACTAATTACCTAATTAACTAATTACCTAATTAACATGGCTAAAAAAATATTGACCCAGATAAAATTGCAGATTCCGGCCGGGCAGGCCAATCCCGCGCCGCCGGTCGGTCCGGCCTTGGGCCAGCACGGCGTCAACATCGCCGGCTTCTGCCAGCAGTTCAACGAAGCGACCCGCGACAAAATGGGCGAAATCACCCCGGTGGTAATTACCGTCTATGAAGACCGCACCTTCACTTTTATCACCAAGACCCCGCCGGCCGGAGAGCTGATCAAGAAGTTCGCCAAGATCCCTAAGGGTTCGGGCAAGCCGAAAATGGAAAAAGTCGGCTCGATCACCCAGGCCCAGCTCAAAGAAATCGCGGCGATCAAGATGCCGGACCTCAATGCCAATGACATCGAAGCGGCAATGAAAATCATCGCCGGCACCGCCAGGCAGATGGGGGTGGAGATAAAAAATTAAAAAATCAAAATTCAAAAATCAAAATGACAATGCAAAATAAAAAAATTAATAATTTTGCATTTTAAACTGTCATTTTACATTTTGATATTTACATTTTACATTATTCACTAATTGTGGGAGTTCAAAAGAACGATGACCACGATAACACATGAAAAAAGTCACAAAATCCAAGAAGAAGGCCTACGACTTCGATAAGGCCAAATCGTATCCGATCGGCGAGGCGTTGGAACTGGTGAAAAAATTCTCCACCACCAAATTTGACGGTTCGGTGGAGGCGCATTTCCGGCTCGGCATCGATCCGTCTAAAGGCGAACAGCAGATCCGCGCCGCGGTCAATCTTCCCCACGGCAGCGGCAAAACCGTCAGGGTAGCCGCCTTCGTGCCGGCCGCGCAGGAAAAGGCGGTAAAGGAAGCCGGGGCCGATCTGGTCGGCGGCGATGAACTGATCGCGGAAATCAAGAAGACCGAGAAAACCGACTTCCAGGTGGCGGTCGCTACGCCGGAGATGATGAAAAGTATGGCGCAGATTGCCAAGATCCTCGGTACGCGCGGCCTGATGCCCTCGCCCAAGAACGAAACCGTGTCGACCGATCCGGCCAAGACGGTCGCGGAGATCAAGCGCGGCAAGATCAGCTTCAAGAACGACGACACCGGCAACGTCCATCTGGTGATCGGCAAGGTCTCGTTCGAAACCGATAAATTGCTGGCCAATTTCCAGACGGTGCTCGACCTGATCCGCAAGATCAAGCCGGCCAAAAGCAAGGGTGTCTACATCAAAAACATCTCGGTCAATTCCTCGATGGGGCCGGGCATCAGAGTCCAGCTGTAATCGCATAACACATAACGCACAACACCTAACAAAAAATCTCCCGTTAAAAGGAGATTTTTTTGTAATGCTTCACTAGCTTGTATTTTTTACGGTTTTTGCTAAAGTTAAAACAACAATAATAATCCTTAAACATATTCTATGATTTATCTGATTATTTTGGCCGTACTGATATTCGTGGTGCTGCCGGGCCTGCGCGTGGTCCAACAGTACGAAAAGGGCGTGGTCTTCCGGCTGGGCAAGATCGTCCGCACCGCCGAGCCCGGGCTTAATTGGGTGATTCCCTACCTCGAATGGATGCGCAAAGTCGACTTCCGCACCATCACCCTGCCGATCCCGCCGCAAAAAATCATCACCAAAGACAATATCTCGGTCGATGTTTCGGCAGTCGCCTATTACCGCATCGTCGATCCGATCAAAAGCATCGTTTCGATCGAGAACGTGATGAGCGCCATCAACCAGATCGCCCAGACCACCGTGCGCAACATCGTCGGCCGCTTCCTGCTCGACGAGATCCTGTCGGAACGCGACCGAATCAATGCCGAAATCCGCACCGTGCTCGATACCCACACCGAACCCTGGGGCGTGGTCGTCTCGGTGGTGGAGATCAAAGACATCGAGTTGCCGGAAAATATGCAGCGTGCGATGGCCAAGCAGGCCGAAGCGGAGCGTGAGAAACGGGCCAAGATCATCGCTGCCGAAGGCGAGCTGCTGGCCAGCCAAAAACTGGGCGAGGCGGCCGACGTAATAGCCGCCCACCCGATCGCCCTGCAGCTGCGGAACCTGCAAACCATGGCGGAGATCAGTATAGAGAAGAATTCCACCATCATCTTCCCTGCCCAGTTCATGAGCAGTATCGACGAAATCAAAAAATTCTTAAGTAAAGAAAAGTCCTGAAATTTGAGATAAAAAAGCCCCGCCAGGGCGGGTCTTTTTTATTTGCTTTAGCATCGATGATTTGCTACAATAAAATGACCAAAAAAAGAGGATACGAAGGAGGGGATAAATAATTTATTTTATTGCCCTATGAGCGAACAAACCAAATACAAGCGCCCCTCCTGGGACGAGTACTTCATGAAGATCGTGGAAATGGTCGGGGCGCGCGGCACCTGCGACCGCGGCCGGGCGGGTTGCGTCATCACCCGCGATAAACGGATCCTGACCACCGGTTATGTCGGCTCGCCGATCGGCATCGCCCACTGCGACGAGGTCGGCCATGAGATGCACACCGTGACGCACGCCGACGGCCACCAGAGCCGCCACTGCATCCGCACCACCCACGCCGAGCAGAACGCCATCTGCCAGGCCGCGCGCGTCGGCATCTCGCTCGAGGGCGCGACGCTTTACGCCAAGATGGCGCCCTGCTACACCTGCGCCAAAATGATCATCAACGCCGGCATCCTGCGCGTGGTCTGTGAAAAGGACTACCATGGCGCCGCTCGCTCGAAAGAAATCTTCGCCGAGGCCGGCGTACAGATGAAAATCCTCAATCCGGTCGTCGAGACCTATGCCGATATGTCGCCCGGCGACTTCCAACCGCAACCGCCGGCCGAACCGGCCAAACAAACCGAAGCGAATCCGAATATCAGCTCGCAAGAAATACCGCTATAAAAATAAACATAAACAGTAAACCCATGCAAAAAAAATTGATCATCGGCCTGGTCGGCGGTCTGGCCGCAGGTAAAAGTTCGATCGCGAAATACTGCGCGGAAAAACACGGCGCTTCGACTCACCGCTTCTCGACCATGCTGCGCGACGTGCTGTCGC
>JAJYMT010000068.1 GCA_021786695.1 bacterium | reverse complement strand
TCGGAGATGATGCAAAGAAATTTAAATAAATTGGAAAGAGATTTTAATGAAAAGATTTTTTTTGAAGACGAGCGGAAAATGGTTGAAAAACAATATGAAATATTAAAAAATTGGTTCGAATATAAAGTATGAATATGGACTTCAATAAAAAATCAGTCGAATTGCATAAGAAAAAGCGAGGCAAGATCGAGATAAGATCTAAGGTGCCGCTTAAGACACGGAATGACTTGTCAGTCGCTTATACGCCGGGCGTGGCGGAGGTCTGTCGGGAGATTGGTAAGGATAAGAAAAATTCGTGGACGCTGACCAACCGGGCCAATCAGGTGGCGATAGTGACGGATGGCACGGCGATTTTGGGGTTAGGTAACCTTGGCCCCGAGGCGGCGATGCCAGTGATGGAAGGTAAAGCGATAATCTTTAAAGAGTTTGCCGGAATCGACGCAATGCCCCTATGCGTCAATACGACCGAGGTCGAAGAGATCGTCAAATTCTGCAAATTGATCGAGCCGAGCTTCGGCGGCATCAACCTGGAAGACATCGCCGCGCCGAGGTGTTTTGAGATTTTGGAAAAGCTGGAGAATGAACTATCGATTCCGGTCTTCCACGACGACCAGGACGGCACGGCGATCGTGGTGCTGGCCGCTCTAATCAACGCCTGCCGCGTGACTGGCAAAGTGATGAAAGAACTAAAAATCGTGGTGAACGGCGCCGGCGCGGCCGGCATCGCCATCACCCGTTTACTGTTGGCGCAGGGAGTAAGGGATATTGTTTTAGTCGATAGCGAAGGAGCGATATACCGGGGGCGGAAAAATCTGAATTTTTTCAAAAAGAAAATCGCGCTTAAAACCAACAAAAATAAAATCACGGGCGGTCTGGCGGCAGCGCTGGCCGGCGCGGACGTGTTTGTCGGCGTGTCTAAGGCCGGCCTGGTGACGGGCGAGATGGTAAGGTCGATGAACGAGGGCCCGATAATTTTCGCCATGGCCAATCCGACGCCGGAAATTATGCCCGGTCTGGCGCTTAAAGCCGGCGCGAGCGTTGTCGGCACCGGACGTTCCGATTTCCCGAACCAGGTGAATAACGCCCTGGTCTTTCCCGGCCTGTTCCGCGGGCTCCTCGACGGCCGGATCAGGAAAGTGACGACTAAAATGAAGACGGCCGCGGCCATCGCCATCGCCTATTCGGTCACGCCGCGCAAAGACGCGATTTTGCCGTCGGTCCTGGACAAAAGAGTGGTCGAGGCGATTGCCAAGGCGATAATCAAGAATAAATAACGATGCAAAAAATCGCAAGAATATACATCACCGCCTGCTGGACTTTTTTCATCTTCAAGCTCCTGACCCTGCCGATGCCGTCCAGCCAGGATGCGGGGCTGCAGATCACCTATGCCGACAAGCTGGTGCATTTTTTTATTTTCGGGCTGTTAAGTTATTTTCTGGCCAAAACGCTCGAGCTTTTTACCCAAAAACATCACCGCAGCGTGCTGGTAGCGAGTTTGATCCTGCCGACTTTTTACGGATTAATTCTCGAATATCTGCAGGAATCAATTCCTGGCCGTAGCGCTTCCTTGCTCGATTCGGCGGCCGGCTTATCCGGAAGTTTGATCGCCATCTGGCTTTATCATTTCGTAAAAATCCACAGCAAGCCGCGTCTGCTGCTTCATATCTGTTGCGGCGGTTGCGGCGCTTATGTGGCAAGGGCGCTCGGCCGGGATTTCCGCGTTTCACTCCATTATTATAATCCGAACATATGGCCGCCGGAGGAATATGAAAAACGATTGGCCGAGGTCAGGCGGATCGCGCGCAAGGTGGGCTGTAAATTGCTGGTTGGCGGATACGATCACTCCGCCTGGCTTGAAAAAATCAAAGGATTGGAGCGTGAGCCGGAGCGGGGCCGGCGCTGCCTGGTCTGCTACCAGGATCGGCTGGAAGCGACCGCCAAAAAAGCGAAAGAATTTGGATTCGCCTGGTTCGCCGCCACGCTTTCGGTCAGCCCGCACAAACTGGCCGGCGAGATCAGCCGGATCGGCCGCGAGTTGGAAATTAAATACGGTCTTAAATTCCTGGACCGCGATTTCAAAAAACAGGACGGCTTCAAACAATCGCTCGCCCTGTCCAAAGAACTCGGCCTTTATCGGCAGGATTATTGCGGCTGTGAGTTCAGTTCGCGCATAACGCATAACGCATAACGCGTTACGCGAAGAAATACATTTGATTTATGTCGTCAGTTAATGTTATAATAAAGCCATAAAATAATTTTATTTATATGACACCGGAACGTTGGAAAGATATAAAGGGAAATATCAAAGACAAGTTTTCGGTTGAAGAGGAGGGAAGCGAGCATCTGGACGATGAGGGCGGAGTGGATATCGAATACCTTGAATTTTCAGGGCCGCTCGGACGGATGCGCCTGGAGCACATCACCAAGCCGGTGGTGCTTGATAAGAAGACCAATTATTCGAACCGCATCGGCTCAGAGACGGCTGTTACTTACGTCTACAGCGATACCGAGAAAAACTATAAATTAAACGTCTATAAGTGGGATGACGCGATTGGCGAGTGGCAGGAACTGGACGCGAAAAAATTTTCCTGGTAAAAAATTAAATATTTCACCCGCGTGCCGACAAGGGCGCCCGGATGCGACAAGGAGAACAATATGAGAAAAATTCGATCGGCGGCTTGCTTGCTGCTGTTGTTATTGTTGGTTTCCGGCTGCGAAGTCAAACAATTCGCTGACCTGCCTTTGATCGGGAAATTTTTTTCCGCAGAAGCGCCGGTAGCCACCACCTCTCCCGTCAAAGTAGACGAGCATAAAGACGAGCAGGCGGGCGATCAGGGGAAGATCAATAAATTCAAAAACTTGGCCGAATTGAAGGATTTTTTAGCGAGAGGCGCGGTCGCTAACGCCGGTTTTGGCTCGATGCGCGCTCTGTCGGCTGTTGACTCCGCGGGTCTGGCCGCACCGATGGCCGCCGAAAAATCCGCCGCCGATAATGACGCCGGCGCACCGGCCGATGATTATTCAAAGACCAACAACCAGGTCGAGGGCGTGGACGAGCCGGACATCATCAAGACCGACGGAGAGTATATTTATGCGGTTGCCGGCGACCAGCTGTTCATCGTCAAGGCCGCGCCGGCGGAGACAATGGAGGTCTTATCCAGAATCGATCTGAAGCAGGCGCCGCAAGATATCTTTCTTAGCGGCGATCGGCTGATCGCATTCGGCGCGGACTATAATTTTACGCCCCTGGCCGGGGGCGGGCCGACGGGCGAAACGAAATCAGGGCAGGGCGTTTCGTCTTCGGCCGGCGCCGCCAAAGTCGCGGCACCGACCGCAATCGGCAGCCGTTTTATGCCCATACGGCGGACCGCGGCCACCTTTTTCAGGACTTACGATCTCGCGGACAAAAAAAATCCGCGGCTGGCGCGCGACCTGGCCTTTGAGGGCGACTACACTGATGCGCGGCTGATCGGCGACTATATCTACTTTATCACCTCGCAGTATGTCTATGGCAATGATAATTTCATACTGCCGCGCATCTTCGAGAAGGGCTTGCCGCTCACTGAAGAAAATCCGTCAATTTATTATTTCGACCTGCCTTATCGCAGCCACAACCTGGTCAGGGTTTCGGCAATCAGCGTGAAGGATGACGCGAGCGAGCCGGCAAGCGAATCATATCTGCTTGAAAACAGCCAGAATATTTTCGTTTCGGAAAAGAACCTTTATATCACCTACACCAAATATCTGAACGAGGAACAGTTGGTGATGGGCGTGGCCAAGGAGCTGACGCTTTCCCGCCTGCCGGCCGAAGAACAGGCGAAAATCGCCAAGATCGAATCATCGGAGGATTTCGTTCTGTCGCCGGACGAAAAAATTTACAAAGTTAACGGTATCATTGAAAGTTTTATCCGCTCGTTGCCGCAGTCAGACCAGGAGCAGGCCGCCAAAGACCTGGAGTCGGCGGTTAAACAAAGGTATCAGACGATGGCTAAAGAGCTGGAAAAGACGGTGATCCACAAGATCGCCATCGACGCCGGCAAATTGACCTACTCGGGCGAGGGCGAGGTGAGCGGCACGGTGCTCAACCAGTTCTCGATGGACGAGCAGGGCGATTATTTCCGCGTCGCCACCACCCGCAGCCAGAATTGGTCCCAGTACTCAAGCGAGCAGGACAACCAGCCGTACAGCAATCTATTCGTTTTGGACAAGGATTTGAAAACCGTCGGCCGGCTTGAAAGTATGGCCAAAGGCGAACGTATCTATTCGGCCCGTTTCATGGGCAATCGCGCCTATCTGGTTACCTTCAAACAGACCGATCCGCTGTTCGCGATCGATCTCTCCGAACCGGCCAGTCCGAAGATTCTGGGCGAATTGAAGATGCCGGGTTTTTCCAGCTACTTGCATCCCTATGATGAAAATACCCTGATCGGCCTTGGCCACGATACGGAAGAAAATCAGTGGGGCGGCACGGTCACCACGGGTTTGAAGTTGGCGCTGTTCGATGTGGCCGATACGAACGCGCCGAAAGAGCTGGCCAGCTTCCAGATCGGCGGCCGCGGCAGCGAATCCGAGGCGCTCACCGAGCATCACAGCTTCCTGTTCGCCAAAGACAAGAATCTCCTGGTCGTGCCCGCCTCGATCCGCGAAGGCGGCGGCAATTTCGACTGGGGCAAATTCGTCTTCAGCGGCGCGCTGGTGTTCGACCTCGCGGGCAAGAAAATCAATCTGCGCGGCAAGATAGACCATTCCGACGGCGGGCAGTCCGGCGTGAGCGAGAATTGGTACGGCTATAATTTCTATGACAATACCGTCCGCCGCAGTTTGTATATCAAAGACACGCTTTATACCATGTCGAACAAGTATCTCAGGGCGAACAAGCTGTCAGACCTGGCGGCCGTAAAAACGATCCGACTGGAAAACCGCCCGCAAGTCGAACCCCAGCCGACGCCGACGCCCCTGCCCGAACCGTTACCGGCTCCGATCGGGCCGACTTCGACCGAGGCCATCTCCGCGCCGGCGGCGGGCGCAACGGGCGGCTTGAAGCGATAATTTCACAATAACCATATGCACAAACCGGCATTATTTTTTCTCGGAGGAATTTTCATCATCGTGAGCGGCCTGACCGCGGCCATGATTTATCTTGGAAGCGCCAGCAGGGATTATGTGGCATCGCGGCCGGCGCAAGAAGCCGGGAGCATCGCCGATCAGGCCAAGATGGAGCAGGTCTATCGGGAAAAAACCAAAATCATCGTCGGCCGATTCTGGGAGTTGGCTACGGCCGGGCGGACGAGCGACCAGGCCGCGGTTAGCGGCGCCAAAAACGATCTGCTTGCCCTCAAGGTACCGTCTAAATTCAAGGAGCTGCACCTTAAACTGGTTTTGGCCGCCGACAAGCTCTTGGTCTGGCTTTCAAGCGGGGAGGAAGCCGGCAAAAAGGAATCGCTCGCGATCATCCGCAAGGCCAAAAGCGATTACGACTGGCTGAACTAAATTTATTCTACAGGTTACAGTTTTCAGTTTGGACAACCCGGATTTCAGTTTGCCTAAAACCTATCAAATGAAATACAACCGTTATCTGCCGCTGATCATCCCAATGCTCGTCTGGCTGGCGCAGGAAATCTTTCTTTCCTATCCGTCGTTGATTTATGTCGTTTTGGTGATCATCCTGCTCCTGATATTTTTCGCCCTGCGGCAGTTCACGCGCTCAAGCGGTGCGGATGAGCGATGGTGGAATTTTTTCATCCTGCCGGCTTTGTCCAGCATGGCGGTGATCGTTTATTCGACCCTGCAGGACAGCCACTGGCTGATACAATTTTTATTTTTTCTGAACCTGGCCGTTCTGTATCTGTATTTTCGTTTCGCTTATTATTTTTTGTTGCAGCCGCTTGGTTACAAGATCGCCTCGATCGAAAACGTTTCCCAATACACCAATTTTCTGATCTTTTTTTTCTTCGCCGCCGGCCTTTACGGCTTCCAGGCATTCCTTAATATGCCCGGTTGGCTGATCGCTTTCTCGGTCGCCCTATTAAGCATTTTGATCTGCTATCAGTTATTATGGGCGAACAAATTCAATATCAGGGAAAATACGATTTACATTTTTTTGCCCTCGCTGATCCTGGCGGAGCTTGCCTGGGCGATCGCCTTCCTGCCGCTCAATAATAATATTGCCGGCTTTACATTGGCAATTTTTTATTATATGATAATAGGCCTGATGCGCCAGGAACTTTTAAAGACGCTGGATCGTTCCCGGACCGCGCTTTATGTCGGCTTCGGTCTGGCGAGCATCGTAATAATTATGCTTACCGCTCGCTGGTTTTAAACAAAACGAATAGTTTGGAATAAATGGAACGGGTAAAAAACAATAAAACGATCATAACCGTCATCGTGGTGGCGGCGTTTTTCGGTTTGGCCGGCGGCGTCGTCGGCGAATTGTTCGCCCGCGCCTATCTCTTGGAGTCGCTCTTCAATCTGCCGATCTACGGCGACATCAATCTTTCTTCCGCGACTGCCGGCTCCAACCTGATCATCCGGCAGGCCAGCCGCGTAGTGGTCAATGAAAACGACAAGATCGACGAGACCATCAATTCGATGCGCTCGTCCCTGGTCGGAATTTACAAAAAACAGAACCCGGTCGAAGACGGGAATTTTTCGGCCGTAAATTATTATTCGGCCAGGGAGCCGGCTGGCCAGGGTCTGGTCCTGACCGGCGACGGTTGGCTGGTGACCAATTTTTCTTTGAGCGACCGCGCCGCCGACTTCGCACAGTTCGCGGTCGTGACGAACGAGAAAAAGGTCTACGGAATTGACCGGGTGGTCAAAGACAAATATTCCAAGATGGTGTTTTTACACGTTCCGGCGCGCGATCTCTCGGTCAAGAAGTTCGCGGATCGCCTGGCTTTGAAGAACGGAGAACTGGTGCTTGCCGCCTCCTGGCAGGGAGCGGGCTGGACCAGCACGGTCGAAAACCGCGAACAATTTTCCGCCGCGAACAGTAGCGACCTGCCGACGGACAGAATCGCGCTCAAAGACGCGGTTCCGGCTTTCGCGGCGCCGGTAATTTTCAATCTGAGCGGAGAAGTGATAGGATTGATGGACAGCGAACAGAAAATCGAACCGATGAGCCACTTCATCACGGCGATCGATTCCTTGTTCCGCTTGAAGACGATCAAGCGTCCGTCGCTGGGTTTTTATTATCTGCCGGCCGCCGCACTGGTGCCGGTTTCGGAAAAGATCAAGACCTTTGCCGGCGATGCGGCCGGCGACAAGGGCGTGGTGATCTACAAGGACGGAAAAACCGCGGCCGTTGCCAAGGGTTCCGCGGCAGATTTTGCCGGTCTTAAGGAAGGCGACGTACTTCTGTCTTTGGATGAGGTCGACCTTGACTCCGGCCACAACCCCAATGATATTTTGCAGACGACTGCCGTCGGCGACACCATCACCGCGGCCATTTTGAGGAACGGGGAGAAAAAGGACCTGGAGATCAAGATCGGGGAGTTGAAGTAAGAATCAATAATCAATAAAGCGGTTATAGATCGGTCTTTTAGTAATTAATCTCGGGCGGAAAAGGAGGCAATGATGTATCACTTCCCGGAGAGTTGTCGTCAAAATGTACTTCTGGCGTTGGCGGAGTCGGGCCGGCTGGCAAAGCGGGAAGAAGACCTTCCCCAACAGCGGAGGACTGAAGCGACAATCCGGATTTTTAAACAATGTTACACCGACGCAACATTGTCGGAGTTGGGGGCGAAACCGGCTAGCGTCATAACGGACGCGCTTGAGTGGGCGATGAAATCGCACCTGGTCGACAATAAAACGCGGCTCGCCTACGAGACCACGTTAATAATGTTCAGGGAAATCTTCAAAAAGATACGATTTAGCGCCTGAAACGCAAGGAGGCGGTTGATAACGACCGCCCCTTTTTTGTTTCCTGAAAAAATGTTATAATGTATGAAAGATATGCAGATAAAATCTATCCGCCATATTAGTGAATTGCAGGACAAAAAGGTCTTGTTGCGCGTTGATTTCAACGTGCCGCTTAAGGCCGGAAAAGTTAAGGAGGATTATAAGATTACCCGAGGTCTTGCCACTATCCGGTATCTTTTGCGCTACAAATGCAAAATCGCCATCGCCACCCATCTCGGGGACCCGGGCGGCAAAAGAGACCCCAAATTATCGGTCAAGCCGGCAGCCGCCCGCTTGCATAAATTGCTCGGGGTTAAGGTGGTTTTTTCACCGGATATTACGGGACCGAAAGTCGTTACCGCGATTGATAAAATCAAGGCCGACGAGGAGATCGG
>JAJYMT010000010.1 GCA_021786695.1 bacterium | reverse complement strand
TTTTGATGGCCTGAAGTAACGGGTTGAATTCCAATAGGGTGGAGATGGTGACCAAAATTTCAAGCAATGTAAGCTTCATGCGAGCCCTCCTTACCCCATTTAGGGGTTGGCTTAGATTAACTATTAATTCCAGACATAACCCATTTAGGACTACGCCGGCGTCAAAGAACAATAATTTGTCAGTATAATAGTAAATTAATTTTTTGTCAATAGTGGGCTAATATTGGTTAAAATTTACCTTGACATACCGCTTTTTTCGTCGTAATATAAATTGTTAGTAAAACTAATCTAAACCAGCCGCAAAATAAACACATACTGATCTTTCTGCCGAACCGGCAGGAGGATTTGCGATATGAAAAAATCAAAAAACGCGATCTGATCCGTGAGGCGTTTTTCGAAGAGGCCTTGGAAATAATCACCGGCAAACTTACCGACAGCCATTTATACGTTGAACTTGATCAACCGCCGACAGAGTTAAGCGAAGAAAAAATCCGTCAGCTGAAGAGGCGGATAGACGGAAAATTCAACCGGGTATTCAATTCGGCCGAGGGAAAAAACCATTGGCACGACAGACATTTATCGATCGCCGGAGAAAATTTTACCGAAGAGCTGTTGGAGAAATTCATCGCCGGGGAATCCGCGGCAAACGGACGCAGGCGATGCCTGGTGACCGGCGGAGCGGGGTTTATCGGATCCAATCTGGTAGACGCGCTTATCGAACGCGGAGACGAGGTGGCGGTGATTGATAATCTTTCAAGCGGCAAAAGAGAATATTTGAATCCGCGCGCGAAATTTTATGAAGTCGATATCTGCAACCGGGAACTGATCGCGGATATTTTCGCCGAAGAAAAGTTTGATTACGTTTTTCACCTGGCGGCGCAGATCGACGTGAGGGTTTCCGTCGCCGATCCGGCGCTCGACAATAAAATCAACGTTTTGGGGGGCCTTAACATCCTGGAAAATTGCAACAAAACCAAAGTCAAAAAAATAATTTTCATTTCCACCGGCGGCGCTCTTTACGGCGAGGCCGAAGAGGTGCCGACCAAAGAAAGCCATCCAACCCGTCCGCTCTCGCCTTACGGCATCCACAAGCTGACCTTTGAAAAATACCTCCATTATTATAGTGCCGTATTCGGACAGAAATATATCGCCTTGCGGCTGGCCAATGTCTACGGTCCGAGACAATATAAAGGCGGCGAGGCGGGGGTTGTTTCCATCTTCGTCGATTACGCGGTCAACGGAAAAAAACTTCTGATAAACGGCGACGGTCTGCAGACCAGGGATTTCGTCTATGTGGGCGATGTGGTCGATGCCATAACCACCGCCACGGAGAACGATTACGTCGGAGAAATAAACATTGCTACCGGCAAAGAAACTAGTTTGCTGGAAATAATCGAATCGATCGAATTCTTTTTGGGCAGGAAGATTGCCAAAGAACACCTGCCGGCCAAAGCGGGGGAGCAGCGCCGCAGCGCCCTGGATTACGCCCGGGCGAAAGAAATCATCGGTTGGCTGCCGGCAATCGGCTTATCCGAGGGCATCAAAAAGACGATCGAATGGGCCAGCGGCCGGACGGAGAGGTAGCCCGCCGCGGTTCGCTTGCTTTTACTTTCAGATTTTGGCATAATAAGACCATGTTTAAGACGGTGGGGTCTGTCGTCGAATGCCATTTTGGCTGCAATCCCCAAAATTTGGCCAAATTTTTTAAAAAATTTTTCAGTATATAATTTCATAAACCTCAAAATTTGTTTGAAAAATTTGTCTCGAATTTTGTGAATCTCGCTTCAAAAGCGCATTCGACGACAGACCCCTCAAAACGGTCTTTTTTTCGTTTGGTCCAAAAATATTTCCTGAATAAGACGTTCATCAAATACCTGATTTCCGGCGGCTCGGCGGCGGCGTTGATGTTCGTCCTGCTTTACGCCTTCACTGAATATCTGCATATCTGGTATCTTTTTTCTTCGGTCTTGGCCACAATCGTTCAGATAGTGATCAATTTCTGTCTGCAGAAGTTCTGGGCTTTCAGGGGCGACCACGCAAAACAGACGCATCATCAGTTTATGATGTTCATCGGCCTGAATGTTTTTAACCTGGCGGTCAACGCGACCGGAATGTACCTGCTGGTCGATCTGGTCCGTCTCTGGTATATGCTGGCTCAATTTTTAATGGCGGTGGTTCTTGCGGCTGAAAGCTATATCTTATACCATTTAGTAATTTTTAAGAAAGAAGAAACACGGACCCAAATTTATGAGCAATAAAATTATCGGGTTTATCGGCCAGGGTTGGATCGGCAGGAACTATGCCGATGATTTTGAAAACCGCGGCTTCGAGACGGTCAGATACGCGCTGGAGGAGCCATATCGCGATAATCTGGAGAAACTGCAAGCCAGCCGGATAATTTTTGTCGCCGTGCCGACGCCGACCGTGGAGGGTAAATTTGACGATTCCATCGTGCGCGCGGCGGTCAAAAACGCCCCCAAGGGCGCGACCGTGGTGATCAAATCGACGATCGTGCCGGGGACCGCCGAATCGATTCAGAAAGACAACCCGGACCTTTATTTGATGCACTCTCCGGAATTTTTACGGGAAAAGACCGCGGCTTTCGACGCGGCGCATCCGGAAAGGAACATCGTCGGCATCCCGGTCGAGACCGAAGAATACCGCAGAAGAGCGCAGGAAGTGATCGATGTCCTGCCCAAGGCGCCGTTCGAACGGATATGCTCCGCGCGCGAAGCCGAACTGATCAAATACGCGGGCAATTGTTTTCTTTACACCAAAGTCGTCTACATCAACCTGATATATGATCTGGCGCAAAAATTGGGTTGCGACTGGGAAATCATCAAAGAGGCCTTTGCCGCCGATCCGCGCCTGGGCAAGAGCCATCTGAACCCGATCGATAAAAGCGGGCATCTGGGCAAGGACGGCAATGGCGGACGCGGCGCCGGCGGCCATTGTTTCATCAAGGATTTCGCCGCCTTCGCCGAGGCCTATGATAAATGGGTCGGCGATCCCGCGGGAAAAAAATTACTAGAAGGCCTGAAAGATAAGAATATTGACTTGCTCGTATCGAGCGGCAAGGACCTGGATATGGTTAAAGGAGTTTATGGGGAAGAGATGACATCCTGACGCCTGATGATAGAGCGATATTCAATTACAAAAAATGAAAAAAGAAGAGATAAGAAAATATTTTGACCAGATCGCGGGCAAGCGCGATCGCTGGAAAGAAAAAAACCGCTATTATCACGACGAGATAGAAAAATTGTTGGGATTTTTGGTGCCGGGCGGCGCCTCGGTGCTCGAGGTTGGCTGCGCCACCGGCGATATTTTGGCGGCGCTTGATCCGGCATCGGGCAAGGGCATCGACTTAAGCGAGAAAATGATCGAACTGGCGCGCGCCAAATATCCGCGGCTTAGATTCGAAAGCGGCGACGTCGAGAGTATGGTTGAAGGCGAACCGTTCGATTATATAATTCTGTCGGACGTTATCGGCTACCTTGATGATGTCCAGAGGGCGATCGGGGAGCTTCACAAGACGACCCACGAGCGTTCGCGCGTGATCATTACCTATTATAACTATTTATGGGAGCCGGTGATGCGGCTGGCGGAGGCGCTCCGCCTTAAGCAGCGCCAGCCGTTTTTGAATTGGCTGGCGCCGGCCGATCTGGATAATTTGCTCCGGCTGGCCGGATTCGAGACGGTGAAGCGGGGCGAACGGTTGCTGTTTCCCGTGTATATTCCTCTCATTTCAACCGTCTTGAACCGCTATGTCGCCAAGTTGCCGTTCATCAGAAAATTATGCCTGGTACATTATCTGGTGGCGCGGCCGATGCCGCGGGGCAAGAAGCCGGATGCCCGGCCGACGGTTTCGGTGATCATTCCGGCGCGCAACGAAAAAGGGAATATCGAGAACGCGGTCAAGCGGCTGCCGGCGTTCGGCGGCCGCACCGAGATAATTTTCGTGGAGGGACATTCTAAAGACGGTACATTTGAAGAGATTGAAAGGGTAAAAGCGGCACACCCGGAACGCGACATCAAGATAATGAAACAGGACGGCAAGGGCAAGGGCGACGCGGTGCGCAAGGGCTTAGACGCGGCTTCAGGCGACATCCTGATGATCCTGGACGCCGACTTGACCGTGCCGCCGGAAGACCTGCCTAAATTTTACCGTGCGCTTTCGAGCGGCGCCGGAGATTTCATCAATTGTTCGCGCCTGGTCTATCAACTGGAAAACGAATCGATGCGAATTTTGAACATTTTCGGCAACAAATTTTTCGGCCTGATGTTCTCCTGGCTCCTGGACCAGCGGATCAAGGACACTCTCTGCGGCACCAAGGCGCTTTGGAAAAGCGATTACGAAAAGATCAGGCGGGGACGGAGTTTTTTCGGTGACTTCGACCCCTTCGGCGATTATGACCTGCTCTTCGGCGCGGCCAAACTGAACCTGAAGATCGTCGATCTGCCGATCCGTTACCAGGCGCGCGTTTACGGCTCGACCCAGATCAGCCGTTTCACCCACGGCTGGCTGCTCTTGCGTATGTGCTTTTTCGCCATGAGAAAGATTAAATTCATATGAAATTAACCCTGCCGCATAGAGCCAATCTGGTTAAGACCAACGACGAGGATCCGATCGATTTTTATTATTATCCGCTGATCGGGCTCGTTTATAAAAAACGGCTGATCAACACGCTGTCACTGCTTGAGCGGAGAAGCGAACGGCTGCTCGACATCGGCTACGGCAGCGGTTTGTTGTTTCCGGAGTTGCTGGCGCGCGCCAGCGAGGTCTGCGGGCTGGAAACGCACGGACGGGAGAGCCAGGTCTACGAAATGATCGACAAGGAAAAGATCGACCGGAGCAGAGTTATCCTGAAACCCGGCAGCATCTTGGCGATGCCGTGGCCGGACGGTTATTTCGACGCGGTGGTGTCGGTCAGCACTCTGGAGCATATCGAAGACCTGGACAAGGCGATGTCCGAAATAAGGCGCGTCCTCAAGCCGGGCGGGCAAGCGGTGCTTTCTTTCCCGATCCGCAACCGTCTGACCGATTATTTTTATCGGTTGTTCGGTTTCAATCCGCGCCAGATCCATCCCTCGAGCGACCAAGACATAATCGCCGCCGCGGGCAGATTTTTCAAGATTGAGCGGACGCTTGAACTGCCGAAACTTTATTGTTCGATCCGTTGCATAAAAGCATGACGAAGAAAATTTTAATTTTTTTTATCCTGGCAATCCTGGCGCAAGCGGGATACAGCTTTCTGGTCCCGACCTTCGGAACGAGCGACTGCTGGAAGGATTTGTCGGCGCTGAACAATTACAAGGGCCATACTTATAGCAGCTTCGACCAGGACCTGGTGGGCAAAGTTTACGGCCTGGTCGGGAACTACCATGTGGTTTGCGACGCCGGCGGCTTCGTGCTCCTGGCGCACGATTTCCCGGCGGACTATTTCCGCGGCCGCACCCTGTTCATCAACCGGCCGCTTTATCCGCTGCTGGTCAATCTGGCCGCGAGGCCGCTTCACCTGATCGTCAATTCCTATTCCATGACTTTCGCGGCCGCGATACTCGTGAATATCCTGTTGTTTTTCGCAAGCTGTGTCTTGTTCTACCGCCTGGCCGAAAAATATTTTTCTCCGAAAACGGCTCTGATCTCCGTTATTCTGCTCATCTTCTCGCCCTTCGCCCATAGCTGGCTCGTTCAGCCGGAAGGAAATATCCTGGGGCTCTTTTCGGTCGTGGCCGCCCTGGCTCTGCTCGATGATTATGTTTCCAGGCCGACCCGCGCAAGGTTGATGATATATTCCTTGATCGTCGGTGTGACGTTCTTGGTAAAAATGAATATCGCCATCAGCATCTTCATTTTTTTCCTGGCCGTCTATGGCCGGAAATTCAAACAAGGGGCGGTATTTTTCTTGCTGCATCTCGTCCCGCTCGCGCTCTGGTATCTGGTCGCGGCTAAATGGTGGGGACTGGCTTTCGGGGTGCAGGAGGTTTCGAAATTCGGCGCCGGCGTCTGGATACTCGCTCTTTACAAACAGCCGCTATACCGGGCGGTCGGGGAACTTCTGGCCGCCGTCCCGAATTTTTTTACCGCTTTGTTTTACGGCTTTCTCGGCCTGCCGGTCATTTTATCTTTGGTCGGGCTGTACAAAGCGGCCGAGAATAAATTTTACATCCTTTACGGCGGCCTGCTGGGCTCTTTCTTCGTGCTGATGTTCGCGCTGCATTTTTACCTGCCGCGCCACGCCTTCCTGGTTTTTCCGTTGGTCTATCCGCTGGCCGTCGCCGGCATCGAAACGGTTGCCGCCGCGATCGGCAATGAAAGCGCCAGGAAATTTTTCATTGCCGCGACTTATTTCCTGATCATCGCTCCGACGTTTTTGGATATTTTCAAACTATATGAATATCTGGGCGTGATATATTCATAAGGTAAAGAGGTAAAGCACGAAATCCGAATTTCGGATTTAAAAAATATGTACAAGAATAAAATTATCACCGTAGTCATTCCGTGCCACAACGAAGAGGACGGACTGCCGGCGACCAAGAAGCTGTTGCCGGATTTCATCGATCATATCGTGGTGGTCGATAATCTTTCCACCGACCGGACGGCCGAAGTGGCGCTTTCTTTGGGCGCGATCGTGGTCAGGGAAGAGAAGAAGGGCTACGGCAACGCTTACCAGCGGGGGTTCGCCAGCTTGCCGGCGGACACCGAAATCGTAGTCACTTGCGACGGCGACGGAACATATGCCATGGATGAGTTGCCGCAAATTCTGGACCTGGTAATCGCGGACGGCTACGACTTCATTTCCGCGGCGCGTTTTCCGCTGAAAGACAAATCATCGATGCCGTTCGCGAACAAAATCGGCAATCTCGGACTCACCTTCCTTTTCCTGATCGTCACCGGACGCTGGATAAACGATTCGCAATCCGGCATGTGGATCTTCAGAAAAGAGATCCTCCGACGGATGCGGCTCACTTCCGGCGGCATGCCGCTTTCCGAAGAAATAAAGATGGAAGCGATGCTAAATAAGGAGATTAAATTCTGCGAATACCATATCAACTATTACCAACGCGTCGGGGAGGTAAAATTACAGAAGTTCAAGGACGGATTCGAGAACCTGATTTTTTTGTTCAAAAAACGCTGGCAAATCTTGATTAGAAAATAATGGCAAGAGAAAAAAAATTTTTAATCGCGATCCTGGCCTTCGCTTTTTTCATTCGCCTGGTACCGAGTTTGATTTTGCGCTATCCGCCGCAAAACGACGCCCTGCAATATGACAATATCGGCTGGCAGCTGGCGACGCACCTAAACTATTCTTACGACGGCGCCAAACCCACGATCATCCGCCCGCCCGCCTATCCGGTCTTTTTGGCTTTGATCTACGGCATCGCCGGCCATTCGATCGATCTGGTCGTTTTTGTCCAGGTGTTATTGAGCGTCTTGGCCGTATGGCTGGTTTATTCGCTGGCGCTTGATTTTTCCGGCAGCGGCACGGCCGGTTTGGTCGCCGCGACGCTCGCCGCGATTTATCCGCTTTTCATTTACTATAATTTATTCCTTTATTCGGAGAATCTGGCGATTACGGCGATGCTTGTTTTCGTCCTGTGCCTGATTCGGGGCGTCGATCGAAACTCTTGGCCCGCGCTCACCGGCTCCGGCCTGGCTTTCGCGGTCCTGGTTTTGACCAAGCCGTTGTTCGCGCCGGTTTTACTGCTGGCGTTTTGGTATCTGTGGCAGCGGGAGCGGCCGCTCGTTGCCGGCTTGGCGGCGTTCTTGCTGCCGGTTGTAATCATCATCGGCGCCTGGACCGTCCGCAATTACGCGGTTTTTCACGTCATCTCTCCTTTCGGCGTGGGGCTCGGGCGAGTACTGTATGTCGGCAACAATCCTGCCTGGGGCGCGCTCTGGCCGAGCGAACAAGAGATCAATGCCGCGGTGCCGGGCCTGGGCGGTCTGGATGACATCAAATACGATAACGTCCTGAAACAGAAAGGCATTGCCGAAATAAGACAAGCGCCGCTGGCGACGGTCAAGCTGTTTTTCATCAAAGCGGTCAAGTATCTCTGGTTCGTCCAGCCGCTCGGACGGAGCGAAATTTTTCGGCAAGGGGCGGCAGGATGGAAAGCTCAATTATTTACCCTGATCTTCTATTATTATATAGCGTTAAAGGCCGTGATTTCCGTGATGTTTCTGGTCGGGCTTTCGTTTTTTGCCGCCGGCAAGAAGTTGTTTTCAAATCAACCGGCCGCCTGGCTTCTAGCCGCCATCGCCGCCTATGCCCTGGCCGCGCATGCCGTTTTGTTCGTCGATGAACGGTATCATCTGCCCGCCTTTCCCTTGCACCTGATTTTCGCCTCCGCCGCCGCCGTTTGGTTGTTTGATAAGTTCCGAACTGCGCAAAAATCCTATGACTAAAATTCTGGGCATCTCCGCTTTCTATCACGACTCCGCCGCCGCGCTCGTAGAAGACGGCCGGATTATCGCGGCCGCGCAGGAAGAGCGGTTCACTCGTAAAAAACACGACTCGACCTTCCCGATCAACGCCGTAAAGTTTTGCCTGGAATACTCCGGCATTTCGATCGACGAACTGG
>JAJYMT010000044.1 GCA_021786695.1 bacterium | reverse complement strand
AAGCAATGAAGAAGAAATTGGAAGAGGCCGGAGCCAAGGTTACTTTAAAGTAAAACTTTTGGAAGTTGAGGAGTCCCGCAAAATGCGGGACGACGAAATCCGCCTTTGGCGGAAGGCCGGAGCCAAAGTGACTCTGAAATAATTTTTTTCTCGATTAAAAAAATCCTCCGTCCCGCATATTGCGGGACGGAGGATTTTTATGTCCGTCATAGTTCGCTCGCCGGCGTCTCAAAGACCTTGCTGCCGGAGAGCCAATAGATTTTTTTCGCCTTCTCGTCGAGCGCCACGTCTTTCAAGTCGCCGCCGCCGCTCAACTCGTACTGTTTGATGAATTTGCCCAGTTTATTGAAGATAACCAGGCGCCCGGCGCCCGGCTCAAGGAGATATAAAAATTGGCTTTTCTGGGTAACGATGATTTTGGCGGCGCCGGTCAGCGGCGGTTCGACCTCCGACAGGCCGAAATCCTGCTTCTTCCCCTTGAGGAATCTGGCGGCCCGGCCGTTTTGGTATGACAGATACAGGTTGCCGTCGATAAACATGCCGGCGGCGCCCGTAAGATCGGATTTTTCGGCCAGCCAGGCAGAGCCGGCGCCGAAGCCGGCACCCTCGCGGTTGAAGCGAAAGATCTGGCCGGCTTCAGGCAGAGCCGCGTACAGGCGGTTATTATAAATCGCTCCGGCCGCGACCCGTCCCGCCGGTAATTTAAGCGCGGAGGCGGTGCCGGACATTTTTTTCGTATCGAAAACGGCCGCGCCGCCCGGGTAGAGATAGATGATCTGGCCGCCGGCAACGCTCGGGGAAAATAGGGGAGCGCCGGCGGCGAGCGCCGTCGAGGAGCCGGTTTTCCGCGCCGGATTATAATAGTATACTACCGGCCGTTCTTTGTCGGCCGCGAAAAATGAGTCGCCCGAAAACGCCAGATTAGCCGGCGCCGAGGCCGGGCTTGCGGCGGAAAAATCGAACAGTTCGCGGCCGTTCAATTTTATCAGATGCCTGAGGCGCAGAGCGAAGTCATTGATCCGCTTTTCCGCCGCCGCGGCCCGTTCGCCGCCCCTGATCTCCGGCGGCAGCTGATCCATCAGGCGCCTGATTTCGGTCAGTTCGGCCTTGGCGCCACTCTCGTTATTATAGAGCAGGTCGGCCTCGATCTGGTCGGCTCGCCGTTCGATCGTCTTGAGATTATCCTCGCCGGCCTGCCGCGTAGCGACGACCCGGTTCCGCTGATTCGTGAAGACGGAATTGACCGCGAACAGCAGAAGCGAAAGAAGCGCCAGCCCCAGGATGATTTTCATCTTCAGGCCCAGTCCGGCGATCAGCCGCGCCGAGTCGACGGCGTTTTGGCGCAGGGAGCTGAAAAATCGCGACAATGCGTCCAGAATTTTTTGCGGCCGGCCGAATAATCTTGCCAGCGCCAAAAATATGCCGGAGAGGTAGAACAGGCCGTTTTTCGCGCTGGCCGAAAGTTTTTTCAGATAATTGAAATTCGGCCGTTTCTTGAAAAATACCTTGTCGATCAGCAGTTCCTTGTCGACGGCCGACAGTCCTTTGCTTTTCTTGGGCCGGACGAGCGAGAGCAGCCGGTCGGTCCAGCCGCGCAGATCGATGATGCCGGAGGGCGCCAGCAATTTTTCCGTGGACGATTCGGTGGTTTTCAGGTTGCTGATGGAGGATTGCACGTTCTGCGCCGACGGACGGGGCGGTTCGACCGCCATCAGGCCGGTGGTATTCTTGATCAGGATGGCGGAGAAGGGCACGAACAGATTGATTTTTTCCAGGAGATTTTTTATCTGTTCCAGCGCTCCGGCCGGCGGCAGGGAAGTAATCACTTCCTGAAGCTGTTTTTCGGAAAGATATTCCGGCAGGGTCTCGTCGGTAAAGAGGAAGTATCCGGCCGGCGGGATGCGGCCGCTGACCACGGTGGTGAACAGTTTGTTCAAGTTCATTTGCGCTTGAGCCGGTTCATTGCCGGCCACCTCGGTGGTCTTGTATCGTTTTTCGCCGCCGGCCGCCGGTTGGGCGGCGATCAGAAAAGCGCGGTTGCGGCCGAAGGTGGTGAAGTGCAGTTCGTTTTCATAGATCACTCCCAGGGTGGCGCTCAAGAGCGACGGATCAATCGCCAGTTTTTCGTTCTGGATCAGAGAGGCGATCGATTTGTTGGTTTTGGAGAGCGCCGATTCGAAAATATGGTCGATCTTGATGGTCGACAGCCGTTCCCGCAGGATCATCTTTTCGTTCTGGTAATACTGGTGGTTGAGTTCGGGTAAGAGATAGTCGAGCAGCTTGGCATACGCGGCTTCGCGCGATTCGATCCTGATGATGGCAAAAAGCTGGCCAGCCAGGCGTTCTCTGGCCGAGTCGGGCTGGGCAACGAACACCTCGTCCAAGCCGCCGGATTTTTTCCCCGGGCTGATCGATAATTGAGCGATTTTGTAGAACATAATAAAATCACCAAGTTTGCCTTGATTGTGTTTATATTATACAATAAAAGCTGTTTGAGTCCAAATCATCTTTTTGTAACCATTTTTATGCTTGACCGCCTGTTTAATTCCAAAAGCAGGGCAAAGTTGCTCCGAATCTTCGTTTTGAACGAATCGAAAGAATTTTCCTTGCCCGACCTGTCGCGGCTGGCTCATCTTAACACCCCGTCGGTTAAAAGGGAACTGGATAATCTGCTGACCTTCGGATTGATCGAGAAGGCGGCGGAAACGGAAACGAAAAACAAACCGGCCGGCAATCGCTTCCGGGTAAATCGCGATTTCATCTTGTTTGAGGAGCTTAAACAACTGGTGATCAAAGCGCAGACGATAAATCAGCAGGAATTGATCGCGCGATTTTCCGGACTCGGCAGAATCAAATTATTGGTGCTGACCGGCTTTTTCGTCAATAGCCCGCTTTCTCCGATCGATCTGCTTCTGGTCGGGCGGGTAAACAGGCCGCGGCTTTTAAAAGAAATCAGAGAAATCGAAAAAGAAATCGGCAAAGAGGTCAATTTCACCTGCCTGGAAACGGCGGAGTATATTTATCGGCGCAACATGACCGATGTTTTTCTCTATGATATTCTGGAGGGTAAAAAAATCATCTTGATCGATGAATTAGGTTGATTTTTATCTAGTTTTAGACGATAATCCGCTGAAGAATCGGATTTTTTTCTTTTGTCTTGACTTTTTCCGCTAATCGTGGTAATTTTTTTAATTCTAAAACAGCCAATTTAGGCGTTCTATCTAGCCGCATAAATATATGGATGCGCAGGAATTTATTTTCATCGCCGGAAAACGCAAAATGATTATTATTTTTGCGTTGTTTTTGTTTACCGCCATCGCCGCCGTATATGTTTTCCGCTCGCCGCTCGAATATCGAGCGACCGCGCGCCTGCTGATTATCGCCAATTCCGGCTCCTCGAACGCGCCGCTTGATCCGTATGTCGCGGCCAAGTCGAACGAATATCTGGCCGGCTTGCTCACCAAGGTGGTCGCCTCCAACGCTTTCTACGAAGAGGCGCTCGCCGCCGGCTTCAACTTTGACCGCCAATATTTCAGCGGCGATGCCGAGGCGCAGCTTCTGAAGTGGAATCGCGCCGTCGAGGCGTACGCTGACGGCACCAGCGGCATCATCGAGATCCGCGCCTACCATCCGGACAAATATCAGGCGGAGCAACTGGCTCAAGCGGTGCTGTTCACCTTGAAAGAAAAACATCAACTCTACCACAGTTCGGGCAATAAGGTCTCGCTCAAAGTGATCGACCAGCCGCTCGTCTCCAACTGGCCGGAACGGCCGAATCTGCCGGTCGCTTTCGGCGCCGCCCTGCTGCTGGGTCTCTTTTTCGGCCTGTTCTATATCTATCTGTTTTCCTATCCGCTCAGAGAGTATCTGCCCGGACCGGTAGAATCTATGCCGCCACCGACCAAGCAAGCGGAATTAAAAGGGGAGTTGCCGCCTGTCCGGCCGGCTCCGACAGCCGTACCGGTCCCGGCCGCCGCTCCGGCCATGCCGGTTGAGAGCGGTTATGGGCAAAGTCCACGGCCCGACCAGGCGATTGGCCGCGGCGACATGCGCAATATTTTGAGTCATAAAGGTTTATAGATCTGTCAGTTTTGTCTTGGCCGGTTGAGGTAATCCGCAAGCGGCCAGGTTGATCCGATAGATCGGTCTTTGAAAACAGAACAAACAGAAAACCATATACCACCTACCCGTAAAGGGAGAAAGCGAGGCAGAGAAATGGAGCGGAGGGAATATAAAGGAATCTGTCTTTTGCTGGCAGTCATCATGCTGGCCATCGGCTGCGGGCCCAAACACGCGCGCAAGCACGAGCTGGAGGCGTATCTGATTCCCGATCCGTCCGGATTCGGCCAAGAGAAGTTCATTATGGGCCTCTCTTACGCCAACCGCGTGATGGACAGCTCCGAGGGCGGCGACGGCCGGATTTCCTGGCCGGTGTTCGTTTTCGACGAGGACGGCAAGCACCGGGAATACCTGGCGACCGACTACTCCGAACTGGATCCGCGCTTCTGGCCGGTCTGGTTCGACAACGCCGCCTGCATGAAACGGCTGGTGATCCTGCTGCCGGCGACGGAACTGGGCAAACGGTTCGTGATCTTAGCCCGCGCCGGCGACGCCATCTTCAACATCGATGGCAGGGAAGCACAGATCAACCCCTACGCGGACATCGACTACAAGAAGTATCGGGATTTCATGTCCGTGGTTACGCTCGACAACAAGGCCTTCCTGCTCGCCGACCAGAACTCGGGGGAGGCGAAGGTGCTCAAGGCCTTTTTGGCCAGGTTCCATGCCCCGGTGATCAGGGAGAAATTGAATTACTCCTACACCAAGTATGGGACCAACCACACCAGACAGGAGTGGGATCGGATCGCCGAGCTCGACGACACCGTCCGTTCGCTCAAAGAGTGGGCGGGCCGCGACTGGTACGCAATCATCGGCATACCGCTCGTTAGCGTGGAAACGCGGTTGATCCAGATGAGCATCATCAAGCTCATCAGGATCCCCGAGGCGTTCTCCAAGGTCAACCGGCCCGGCTACGGCACTTACACGCCGAACGCCAGGTTCACCGCCGGCATGATCGAGCGGTTCATGCGGCTATACGGCGCCTGCATCAATAAGCAGTAGGGCGTCTCGCTTTTTTACCCGACTTAACTTTGCCAAGCGCATAGTTTGTCTCGGACGCTTACACCTCATTGGCTCTGCCGAATGGCGAGCTGGCACGATCTGTGCCGCCTGAATGGGCTATGAGAAAGCGAGAGGAGACATCTAAGCGCGAGGCAGATAATTCAGAAAGGGAAGGGGGTGAGAAGGATGAAACAGCTGTGCGCTTGTTGGCTCGCGGCCATGTTGTTCGTGGCGGCGATCTTCGGCGTCTGCAAATATTTCGGGACGCCGCAGACGGTTCCGACCGTACAGGTGCAGGCGAGAAAGCCGGCGGCCCCGACCAACTTGCGGATAGCAACAACGTCCGCAAGACCGGAGTCCATGCTTTGCGCGCCTGATTTCAAGGCGAGCGAGTACTACGCCGGTTCTTGGCAGGCCGGATTCGCCGGCCTGGTCGGAGCAGTCGGTTGCGCCACTTGCCACGCGGAAAAGATTTATCGCGTGAAAAAGGGCGACAACCTGACCAGGATCGCCAAGCGGCTCGGCCTTAAGGGCTATAAGCCGCTCTGGCAGCGTAACAAGAAGACCATCGGCCGAAACCCGAACTACATTCTGCCGGGCCAGATCTTCCTGATCCCGGCGATGAACGAAACAAGTCCTTCTCGCGCCTCCGGTCAGATCGGAGCGGAAAAGCAGTCCAAGCGGCTGGCACTCGCCGGCTGCGCTCTGAGCCACCCGATCCCGAAAGAGATCGCGGCCAGGGTGGATTGCTTCCTCTGCCACAGTGGCGACGCAGTCGCGGCCGAACAGGCCAGGCGATTGGTTGCCACACGGAGGGCGGCGAGAAGTCCGAAACGCATAGACGGCGTAGCGCAGTGGAGCAAGGAAAACGTGGATCCGTTCGGCCGGCACCGTGACCCGGTAAAAGCGATCAAGCGGCTGCCGATCGACAACGAGCTCAAGACGATGCTCGTCGAATCGCTCCATCAACCGTCCGTCTCATTCCTGATGGAGACGGGGCAGGAGATTGACTTCCTGCTGTTCGGGAATTACAACTGGATCGAGCGTGCGCGCTGGGTCGGGGATCATCCTCTGCCCGGCGAGGCCTGGCCTCCCGTGATCTACAAGGGCAGGCCGGTCCGGCTGGTCCGTACCTTTGCCTGCTTCAACCTGGAGTTGATCCCGGTGAAGTCGCCGGCACCAGTCATAACGCTTTTGATCGAGGCGGCACCGGAAGGACCGCAGCCGCCCAAGACGCACATCCAGGCAATTCCGGACAACATCGCCAAGGGGACCTGCACCAAACTGCACTTCATCTCCCGTAATGCCGACAACGTAAATATCGACCAGGGGGTCGGCCCGGTGGAGACGACCGAAGGCAACCGTACGGTCTGCCCTCCGGACAACACCACCTACACCATCATGGCCTACGGACCCGGCGGCCAAGCGACGGACAACACCATGGTCCGGGTCTATGAGCCCGTAAAACCTGTCGAGGTCGGAGAGCAGCAGGCCCCGCCCCCGACCAAGGCGGAACCGACGGCGAAACCCAATCCCTGCCAATGGAAACCGACCTGGGAAGGAAATTTCTTTACCGGCGTAGTAGTGAACGCGGAAGGATCCTCCAGCCGCGTTAACTACTTTGGTGCCAACTTCGCTTCTTTCCCGGACGAGTGTTACAGTCAGGGGACTGTCTGGCGCGAGGGTCCTTCGGTCGAAGTCGTCGGCTGGAGGGGCTTCGAAAACAAGGACGGCCATGTGGATTTCCACGGCCAAAAGTATGTAGTCGGCGGGGAAATCCAGCATTTCGGCCAGTGGTTCAAAGACATCTACGATATCCGCGTGGGGCGTAAGGACGGATACACCAGCACGCCCGGCGGCTACCAGGCGAGCGAGAAAACCGGTATCTTGAATCTCGCCTACTCTCACACCAAATGGTTTCCGCAAGGGACCGGCCGGTGGAAGAGCTGGCAGTTCGGCATCCAGGGGGACCTGGACCTCAAAAACGGCATCAAGTCGTCGAGCTTTCAAGGTTCGCCCATCCCGGCAAGCCGCGACCCTCGCTTGAACGCGAGCGAAGTCGCCGCGCATCTGCGGGCGGAGCTCGCGAGCAAGGGCAACTGGAATCCGATTCTGCAGGTCGACGGTTTCTACGCTGTCGGACCCGATCTGCTCGGAATCGAACCGCGCGCCGGCCTTTCCTACAAAAACGGATTGGCCGAGGGTCTGGTCGGTTACCGGGTGAACAGGGGAGCTGAAAACAACACGGTCGGGACATATTTCAACCTGTCGCTGGACAAGACCTACGACCAGCTCAAGGCGATGATGCGGGAGACAACCAAGGAGAAAACCTCCTTGACAAATCCTGCAGAAGTGGTAAAGTAGTGTTTTCTTGATTCTCTCTCGGATATTTTCGAGGGAGTGAAGATAGATCTTTTCAAGTCGATTTTCGCCTGGTGGCCCTCCTTTCGGGGAGGGTCACCTCCCAACTACAACAGGAGACGAAGGTCTCCGGAGGAGGGTACCATGAGGAAGCTCGTAGTGCTGTTCGCGGTGATGGCGCTCGTCGCCATCGGGACGGTCGCCTTCGCGGCCGACGTCTACAACGACAAGAACGACACGATGGTCGCGGACAGGATCATCTCGGCGATTCCGACCGAGGGTACGTCCACCACGGTCTACGCCTGCCACAACGGCAACGGCTGGTGCGGCGTCAATCAGTCGCTGGCGACGCCGGAGAACATGGCCGCTTCGGTCATGACCAAAGAGGCGGACGGCTTCTGGCGCGCCAAGGGGCTGGCCGGTGATCGGTTCCATCCGGGCCGGCTCAAGGTCGCGAGTGCGGCCGACGTCAAGTCCGCCAAGGACATCGCCTGGGCCAAGCTGGAGAAGATCGTGCCGATCAGCAACACCCCCTGGGTGGACATGAGTGAGGGCAGTCCCTGCATCCTCGCCAAGAAGTAGACCCATCCCCAGGGTCGAGCAATACGAAGGGGCATCGATTCGTCGATGCCCCTTTTTCACACTCTCATAATATTGACAAATATATGCTTTCGTGATATACTTATACTCCAATTTATGGAGAATATTTTAAGCACAATCAGGCCAAATTTAGAGAAAATTCTGTTATTTGCCGTTTTTGTTTTTCTCCTGGCCGCGGCCATCGCCTTCAACCGGCCGAGTTTTTTTATCATTACTGCACTCTTATTCGGGGTGTTTTTTTTCTTTAAAAAACAACTTTGGCTCGCTTTGGTACTGGCTCTGCCCGCGCTGCCCCTGGGGAATGTATTGAGCATCGAACTCCGGCCTTTTTGGAATTATGAATTATCGATTGCCGAGGCCCTGCTGCTGTTGGCGCTGGCGGTATTCCTACTGGATAGATTTTTGAGCATCAGGACGGCGGAAATCCGTTTCGATGCGGTCGCTTTTTTCCTCCTGCTTTATTTCGCCTTGGCGGCCGGCTCGATCTGGCAAGCGGTGGATTTTAAGTATTATCTTTTTGGCGAT
>JAJYMT010000019.1 GCA_021786695.1 bacterium | reverse complement strand
TGAACGCGACGTGTTGAGCCGGCGTTTCGGTCTGCACGGCAAAGACAAGGAGACCCTGGAAAACATCGGCAACGTGCACAAACTCACCCGCGAGCGCATCCGCCAGATTGAGACCGCGGCGGTAAAAAAGCTGCGCCAACTCAAACGGGCCGAGGCCTACGTCGCCGGACTGAAGCGGGTGATAAACCAACTGTTGGAAGAGCACGGCGGGCTGATGGAGCGGGAATATCTTTTGAACAACCTGGTTAATTTTTCGGTCGGCGTTTTCCGCGGCCGCGAAGGCGATCTCACCACCCACAAAAACCATCTCGATTTTTTGATTGCCAAATTGCTCCACGACCACTTCGAAGAGGTGGACAACCACGCGCTGTTTAAGTCGGCCTTCAAGCTGAAACACCGGCCGCTGGACCACTTTGAAGGGCTGACCAGTGAACTTTTGGACAACATCAGTGAGGGAGGAAAAATTTACCGCACCGACGAGATGCTGGCGTTGCTCAAGGACATGAACAGCTACAAAGAGCATCAGGACAAGTTTCAGACCGAAAACAATCTGGACATTTCTCCGGTGCTGAAAAATGATCTGTTCGAGGAAGACGCGGATAAAATCAACGCCGACAAAACCCTGTACGCCCTGCTCAAAACGGCGAAGCAGATCGATCAGAACAAGTTCGGACACTGGGGGCACCTGGCCTCGAGAGAGATCAAACCCAAGACCATCAATGACAAGATTTATCTGGTGCTTAAAAATCACGGTAAGCCGATGCATTTCGCCGAGATTACCGACCGGATCAACCAGATCGGTTTCGACGATAAAAAGGCCAATGCGGCCACCGTCCACAACGAACTGATTTTGGACAAGAAATATATCCTGGTCGGCCGCGGCCTGTACAGTTTGAAAGAATGGGGCTATCAGAAGGGCACAGTGGTTGAAGTAATCGAAGAAATTTTGAACAACAGTCCGGAGCCGCTTTCGCGCGACCAGATCATCGAACAGGTGCTGGCGCAGCGGCTGGTAAAACGGGCGACCATCATTTTGGCGCTGATGAATAACGATAAATTCGAAAAAGTTAACGGCAAATATCGGTCGAAGCCACCCGCTTAAAATCGGGTCAGTATAAAAACAACATAAAATAGAGGTCGTCGTCAGGCGGCTTCTATTTTATTTTGGAAATAACGAAAAATATGTTAAAATATATTTACATATAACGTATGGAAATAACCATTAATGCCGATTCATTTCAGCAGTTTTTGAATTTGCCGCCGGATCAGCAATTATTAACAATGTTCTGGACCGTCGGCTGGATACCGATTGCCTTCACTTTACTGTGGGGGTTCTGGCTGATTTGGATCGATTATATACAGACGCAATGGGGTTCGCAGCATAAATTCATCTTCCTGGCGATCGATATTCCGCGCATGAACGAGCAGTCGCCCAAGGCGGTGGAAAATATGTTTACCTATCTGGCGGGCGCGCACAACACCCTGAACCTGCTGGACAAGTACTGGTACGGGAAATTCCAGCTGTCATTCAGTTATGAAATCGTGAGCATCGAGGGTTATACGCAGTTTCTGGTGCGTACGCCCGAACAGTTCCGCGACCTGGTGGAGTCGGCGATCTATTCCCAATATCCGGACGCGGAAATCACCGAAGTCGAGGACTATACCGCCGTCGCTCCCGCGGCCTACCCGAACGACGAATACGACGTCTGGGGCGCGGAATTCATCCTGGCTAAGAACTCCGCCTATCCGATCAAGGTCTACGAGGATTTCGAGCACCAGTTCGGGCGTCCGGAGACCCATTTCCGCGATCCGATGGCCACCTTGATGGATCTCTGCTCGAGCTTGAAAGAAGGCGAGCAGTTGTGGTATCAGATAATAGTAAGGCCGACCGGCTTTGACTGGCCGGAGATCGGCGAGAAGGAAATTTCCAAAATCATCGGCGAGAAGGTCAAGGGCAAGGAAAACATCTTTGAAAAAGCGCTCAATTTCATCTTCGGTACGCTGGGCGACGCCACCGGCATCTATCTGATCGCAGCGCCGGCGCCCAAAGATGAGAAGCCGACTTTCAACATGATGGGCCTGAAGCCGGTTCAGAAAAAACAGATCGAGGCGATCCAGGACAAAGTGGGCAAGCTCGGTTTCGAGGTCAAGATCCGCATGGTTTATCTGGCAAAGAAGGATGTGATGAACAAGGTCAAGGTGGTCAACGGTTTCGTCGGCTACATCAAGCAGTTCTCCTTGAATGATCTGAATAACATCAAGCCGGACATGAAGGTGACCGCCACTTCGACCGCCTATCTGTTCAAAGAGATGCGCCTCAATGCCAAAAAGCGCAATATCGTCAGGAAATACAAGGCGCGCACCACCCTGGGGATGCCGATGTATAATCTGAACATCCAGGAATTGGCGACCATCTGGCATTTCCCGATCGAGACGGTGGTGCGGGCGCCGCTTATCCAGAAAGCGCCTGGCCGCAAGGCGGAGCCGCCGATCTCTTTGCCGCTCGGCGCGGAGCAGATCAGGCCGGATGAAGAAATGGAGGCGATCTTCAAGCGGACAGAGGACATCCCCAAGGCGCCGGCAGCAGCCGACATCGGCGTCCCGTCCGACGTCGATTCCATTTTTGAAGTGGAGCCGGGCGCGGAAGCGCCGGCACCGAAAAATCAGCCGCCGTCAAATTTACCTTTCGCATAGTTATGACCAACAACGACTACAATTCAGTGACGCCGTTCGGGCTTACCACCTTCCGGAACCGGGCCCGGCGTTTCGGCATCAAGACCGATGACCGCCGCCGCCACATGTATTTCATCGGTAAGACCGGCATGGGCAAGTCCACCATACTCGAAAACATGATCGTGGAAGACATCCGCGCCGGCCGCGGCGTGGCAGTCGTCGACCCGCACGGCGATCTGGCGGAGAAGATCATCGACTACATCCCGACCGACCGCATCAACGACGTGATCTATTTCAACCCCTCGGACATGGATTATCCGATCGCTTTCAACGTGGTCGAGCAGGTGGAGCCGCATCTGCGGCACCTGGTCGCCTCCGGCCTGATCGGCGTCTTCCAGAAGCTCTGGGCCGACTCCTGGGGGCCGCGGCTCGAGTATATCTTGCGCAACGCCATCCTGGCGATCCTTGATTATCCGGGCTCCACCCTACTCGGCGTCACCAGGATGCTTTCGGACAAAAAATTCCGCAAAAAAGTGGTGGACAAGATCCAGGATCCGGTAGTCAAGGCCTTCTGGGTGAACGAGTTCGCCAGCTATGCCGACAAATTCGCCTCGGAGGCGGTCTCGCCGATTCAGAACAAGGTCGGCCAGTTCCTGTCGAGCTCTCTCATCCGCAACATCGTCGGCCAGGTCAAATCCTCGATCAATATCCGCGAGGTGATGGACGGGCAGAAGATCCTGATTCTTAATTTGAGCAAGGGCCGCATCGGCGAGGACAACTCGGCGCTCCTGGGAGCGATGATGATTACCAAAATCCAGCTGGCCGCCATGAGCCGCGTCGATCTGCCGGAAGCCGAGCGCAAGGATTTTTATCTTTATATCGATGAATTTCAGAATTTCACCACCGACAGTTTTGCCAACATTTTGTCCGAGGCGCGTAAATACCGGCTGAACCTGGTCATGGCGCACCAATATATCGAGCAACTGGGGCTCAAGGTCAAGCCGGCGGTTTTCGGCAATGTCGGCACTTTGGTGGTTTTCCGGGTCGGCGCGGCGGACGCGGAAGAATTGGTGAAGGAATTTACGCCGACCTTTACCGAAGACGACATCGTCAATCTGCCCAAGTTCGAGTTCTACATCAAGCTGATGATCGACGGCATCGCCTCCAGCCCGTTTTCCGGCCGGGGCCTGCCGCCCCTGACCGTGCCGGAAAAGACCGGCAACACGGAAAAGGTGATCAAGGTCTCGCGCGAGCGTTATGCCAAAGCGCGCGACGTGGTCGAGGAAAAGATTATGCGCTGGCATGAGATCGATGAGGGCGAAGGCGGCGGCGAGACGCCGAAAGAAAAGCCACGTTTCGATAAACCGTTTCCGAAAGAACCGGCCGGCGACCGGTTCCGTCCGGCGGACAGAAACCCGCGCCCGCGACCGCCCGCACCGGCGCCCGGGAGCGACCGGCGTGAACCGAGGAGGGAGCGTGAACGGCGGTCGGAAGTGAAACCGGCGCTTGCGGCGCAACAGCCGCTCCAGCCGCCGGCACCCGCACCGGCGCCCAGGCAAGAGCCCAGGCAAGAGGAAAAGAAGCCGGACTCGGTTTACCGCTTTGAGGCGTTTTGTTCGCGTTGCGGCAAGCCGACGCGCATCTCTTTCCAGCCGGACGGCCTGCGCCCGATCTATTGCAAGGATTGCCTCGCCATCTTGCGGGACGAAAAAACAGCCGAAGCGGAAAAGCGCCGGCTCGCCAAAAAGGCCGAGTTGGACCTGCTTTTGGCCGACAGTTCCGCGTCCGGCCAGAATGCCGACGGCTTCGTGCCGCTTAAAAATATCGATCCCTCGACCATACTTAAAAGGGCGCCGGAGCCGGGCAGGGAACCGGATCGATCCGGAGAATTGAAACCGGACGAGGAAATCAGGTTCGAATAGCGCCGGGGCTTGATTTAAGCCCGTATCTATGTTATTTTTCAGTAGGTTCATTCCACAGCCGAAAGGGGGACGGTATGAGCGGATTCGACAGCAAGGAAAAGCATATCAGTTCGTGGGTAGTGACTATTTGCATCGCGGCCTGTGCGGTGATCATAATCATCCGGTTGGCCGCCAAGCACCTTGGTCCGAAAATAGGTTGGTGATGAGCCAACCTATCTTTATTAACATAATAACCATGAGGTTGAACGGCAATTTGAATTACAGCGCCGACAGTTTTTTTCAGCATGACTACTGGCTTTATAACTTGAGGGCCGGGGACTATCAATTGGTTTCCGTCGTCTTGAATCTGGGACTGATTATGATCGCCTTGGCGCTGGGCTGGGTTTTTTCCGTCTATTTCCGCCGGACCGGCTTCCGCACGGCAACGCAAAAAATTATCGCGCTGTTTATTTTTTTCTTCTGGCTGATTTTCGCGCCCAACACTCTTTACGTGATCAGCGAGATACGGCATTTGCTGAATTTTTGTCCGCTCGACTCGCCCTTCAAGATCTGCGCCAAGGGCGTCTGGGTGATTATGTTTTTTTTCAGCTATGCCGCCGCCGGCTGGTGGAGTTATTGGTATCTGCTTAAGCGGATGGCCGGCACTATCAGTGACGCCCTGCGGCTCCGCTCGCCGCTGCCGTTCGCAATATTCGCGATACCGGTCATATCTTTGGGATATTTGGTCGGGTTGCTTGATCGCTGGAATACCTGGGAACTTTTTTTATTCCCATCAGATTTTTTTAGAACCGTATCGTATTATTTTACTACCGCGGTCGGAGCCCTAAACTTGCTCCTGGCAACCGCCTTCGGCTATTGGTTTTATTTTTTAGGGGAAAGAGTATTCAAATATGGCAAAGACAATGATTGACTATCTGAAAATCGGCAGGGCGGCAGACCTCTCCGGCACCGACCGGAAAATTTATCGGGGGTTGGAAATCCTGCCGGCATTTTTGTCCTGGGCCACTCTGCTCGCCTTGCTGTGGTATTCATACTGGCGCCCGGAAGGGGTGGCTTATTTCATCATCGCCTTTGACGTTTATTGGCTGCTTTTGGTTTTTTACCTTTCTATCCACCTAATCGTAAGTTACCGCAAGCTCAAGGCCAACCTGGCAATCGATTGGCGGAAGAAATTATCCGATTTACCGCCAGCGGCGGACCGGCCGTCCTGGCGCTCGATCAGGCATCTGATCATCTTGCCGACTTATAACGAGACCCTGGAGGTGATCCGTCCGAGTATTTTGTCGTTGCTCGACGACGGTTTTCCGCCCGAGCAGATGATCGTGGTGCTGGCGACCGAGGAACGGGGCGGGGAGGAGGCGGTTAAAAACGCCGAAGCGGCCCGGAATGAATTCGCCGGCAGATTCGGCGAATTCTTGATTACCGTACATCCGGACGGCATCGTGGGCGAGATCAAAGGCAAGGGCGCGAACCAGGCCTGGGCGGCCAGGCAGGTGAAGGAATTGATCATCGACAAACAGCGGCTCGACTACGATCTGATCCTGGTCAGCGTCTTTGACATCGACACGGTGGTGCGGCCCGGATATTTTTCTTTGCTGACCTACAAATTCTTGACCGTCGACAATCCCTATCGGGCCAGTTATCAGCCGATTCCGGTCTATTTCAACAATATCTGGCAGGCGCCGTTTTTTTCCCGGGTGGCGGCGGCCTCCAACACTTTCTGGCAGATGATGCAGCAGATCCGGCAGGAAAAACTCGCCACTTATTCCTCCCACTCGATGACCTGGCGCGCCCTGTCGGACATCGGCTTCTGGTCGACCAACATGGTGAGTGAGGACTCGAGGATTTTCTGGCACTGCTATTGCCACTACGGCGGCGATTACCGCGTCGAACCGCTTCATTATCCGGTATCGATGGATGTCTGCATGGATGAGACCCGTCTCGCCACCGCCAAAAATCTCTACAAACAGCAGCGCCGCTGGGGCTGGGGGGTGGAAAACGTGCCATACCTGATTTTTAATTTTTTGAAAAAACGGCGGGAGTTGCCGCTAAAAAGAACTTTGGGGCTGATCTTCGTCCAGCTGTACGGATTCCACTCCTGGGCCACCAACGCCTTGATCATCGGCGTGATCGGCTGGATGCCGATGCTCCTGGGGGGCGATCGCTTCAACGTCACCGTCCTCTCCGGCAACTTGCCCTACATCACCAGGACGTTGATGACTATCGCCATGATCGGCCTGGTAATCTCGGCGGTTATCTCTACTTTAATCTTGCCGCCCAAGCCCAGGCATTACGGCTGGACCAAGACCCTGGCGATGGTCGCGCAATGGCTAGTTTTGCCCCTTTCGATCATTGTTTTCGGTTCTTTCCCGGGACTGGAGGCGCAGACCCGGCTGGCGTTCGGCAAGTATCTCGGCTTTTGGGTGACGCCAAAAGCCAGAAGCGAGCGCACGTCCTAGCGCCGTTTTTTTGTTCCGACCGGATGATTTGTGTTATAATATAGTAGCGCCGTAATATGTTGATTGAACGAACCAAAGGCAGAAAAAAACGCTGGCTTCCCGCCAGGGAAATTATCCTGTTCGCGGCCGGCTTGTTGGTGCTAGCATTGATTTCCATGCCTTTGGCTAAAAATTATAACCGGCGGAAGAGCATCGACAAGCAGATCGCCGCGATCGAAGAAGAAATAAAAAAAACCGAGAACAAAAATACCGACCTACAAAAATTGATCGATTATTTCCGTTCGGATCAGTTCGTGGAAGAGCAGGCGCGCCTGAATTTGAATATGAAAAAACCCGGTGAATCGGTCGCTATCGTTTCGCCGGACGACTCAATCGCGGCTTCCAGGCAAACGAGCGGATCCGGAACCGGACCGGCCGAACCGGCGGCCGCCAACCCGCACCGCTGGCTGAAATATTTTTTTAAGTGAGATAATTTAGCGAAATCAAGGGGAATATGGCTCAGTTGATGGACGATATTAAAAAGATCGACGGCGACAGGATTAAGGAAAACAGGGAAATACTGCTTAATTATTTGGCTGAAGTGGAAAATAGGAATGCGCCCAAACCGAAACCGGTTCCGGTTTCGGCGCCGGTTTTGCCGGCGGGGAAATCCCTGGACGCGGTCGCGCCCAAGCCGGCGCCGCCTCTTGCGGCGGTAAAAACAGACCCGAAACCGGCCAAAATCGACTTTGTCAAGGATTTCAAAAAAGACCGGAACGCCCGCCTGCCCCAGATGATCGAGGCCGTGATCAGGAAGGAGACGGCGAAAGCGGCGGTTCCGGCGGAAGTCCGGCCGGCCGCGGCCGCGACGCCTCTCAGGGCGCCGCAACGCGCGATTCCGATCAAGAAAAAAACCAAGGCCGAAAAAACCAGGAGTCAAGAACCAAAAAGACGGAAGGCCCCGGAAGAGAGCGTTAATCTGCTTTATGATGCCCAGGCATTGCTGCCGATTTTCGGCCGTTTTATCCTGACTTTTGGCTCGATCCTGTCGGCGGTACTGCTTTTTTATTTCGTTTTTTGCCTGTCGCTTTACACCTTCCATTTCGATAACCGGTTCGCGCGTCTGACCGCTTCGGTCCTGCCGGTGCCCGCTTTTTTCAGCGATTACGGCCGCGTCGATTATTTCGCCTACGCGGACGAGCGGGCGCGCCAGGAAAAAAATTTTCTCGGACGGCCCGGTTCATCGGAGCAAATTAGCGCCACCGCCAGATTGGAACTGGTAAAAAATCAGATTTTGTCCCGGATCGCGGCCGACTACGGCTTGACTGCAGGCGAACAGGACAGAAAAATTTTGGCGGCGGCGGTAGCCATCGATCCGAAATACAATATCCGAGCCCTTACCTTGGCGCGGGAAATCAAAAAGCAGGCCGTCATCCTGAACGACCTGGACGGAGCCGCCCGGAAATTCAAACTGGCCGCGGATATAGAATATTTTACCGCCGACCGCTTGCGGCAACGGTTCAATCTTGCCGCGAGCCAGCTGCCGCCCGGGAAAATCCTGTTGATCAGCACTCCGGCCGGATATTATCTGTTGCAGT
>JAJYMT010000050.1 GCA_021786695.1 bacterium | reverse complement strand
CAGACAGTGGCCGTCATACCAGTCGTACTCGAAGTAGCCGAGGGAGAAGCGCCAGTCACCGCTCGAGTAACGGTACACGTCCGGCACCCTGAGGTCACCGTCGGCGTCTTTCCAGAGCGCATCCTTCTGGTCAAAGGAAACCGTCCACCTGCTGACCGGGAACTCGTTCTTCTTGAGCTGGCGGGTAAGGGACAGTCCTTGCGCCCCGACAAGAATCGCTTGCTGCGAGGCGAGAAACGCCAGACAGTCTTCCGAGGTCACCCTTCGCTTGATGGCGAAAATCTTGACCCCGTAGGTCCTGCCCTGAACCAGCCGCTGAGATGCCTTGGCGAAGTTCCTGTCCGTAGTTGCCTCGTTGAAGTAGTAAAACTTCTCCGCCTTTTTCTTCGTGTACTCGGCGAAGGTGGCGAGCTGCGTGCCGTGGTCGTAGCCGCTGGGAACCGTGAGCTCGAAAGAATTCATGAGCTCAAAGCGGGTGTCGGCGACCGAGTGCTTGATCAGTGAAGCGATGATGTCGCCCTGGAACTTGCCGCCGTTCCCGATGAGACGTTGCATGGCGTCCTTGTCGAGAACAACGCTTTTTCGCGCGTCTGCCACCGCGTCCTGCACGAGCCTTTCGAGCTGTTTTTCCTGTCCTTCTGTCGGCGTGATCGACCCTGTCGTCATCGTCCTGCTCCTTTCAATGAGCTTATTCCTGGATTTGCCAGGCCAACTGCAAGAAAATTCTTGCGTTATAATAATAGCATAAATTTCTACTTCTGTCAAGACAAATTAATAAATAGCATTAATATTAGCTCAAAAACGTTAACCGTTGCTATTTTAGATAATTTCATTGTATTATGTGTATTATGTATTTAAACCCCCCAAAGCGCCGACCAACCGCACAATAGCGGGGATGATTTGGATAAAAAACATCTAGCCCGCCGCCCTGCCGATCCAAGGCAGGGGCAAACAGAAAAATTTTCTTTTCCTTTTAGAATTCAAAAAACGAGCGCGCGCAAATCCTGAATCAGAAAGATAAGAAAATTTTTCTGTTTGACAGCCCCGCGGCCTCGCGGGACGGCGGCGGGGAGTTTCAGAATTCAGCATCGGGGTGTTCCTGAAAATAGGTTCGGACTTTTTCTAATAAAGACCACATTTCACAATTCCATCAGCAGATGCTAAACTGTAGATAGACACGGCTGTTGCACGTCCCGAGTTCCGAGTCCGACAAATTCGGAAAGGAGGACACGGCAATGGACCTTGAAGAGATCAATTGTTCCTTGAACAATCTTTTTTTGGGCGGGCTGCTGTTTCTCGGTCTCGAGGAACCGCGAGCCCTGCGCGGCGAAGTCAGCTGGATCCACTACAGCCCCCGGCGCGAGACGCTATTGGTCAGGGTCTGCTACCTGGCCCAAGGGAACGCGGGCTATGAATCCGGTTGGCAACGCCTAGTCGATCATTCATACATCTTCAAATTCAAGATGAAGAAGAGGCATCTTGTCGATTCCTTGTTGGATCTCGAAGGAGTCGACCAAGGTTCGATCATCATCCCGGATGACAGGCAAGAAATCAAACAGGAGATCGAACTTTTCACAGTGGATAATCCCTGGCAAGAATCCGGACTGGATAACTTCAACCCAACCACCCATTAGCGGCTCGCTCCCTGAGCCGCTTTTCATTACAAGAGAAACCACCCGCTTTAGCGGGTGTGTGCGTTTGATGGCGTAGCCCTCGGCGCTATAATAAAATCACCTCAATCAGAAAGGAGGTGATTTTATGGCAAATGCCCGGTTATACCAACTCGACCATTGTTCTTATCGCTGCGGTTTTCATTTGGTTTGGATCCCCAAATACCGAGGCAAGACAATGGCCGATAAATTCATTAAAGCAGAGTTGCTCCGAATATTCAAACAGATCTGCAAATGGAAGGGTCTGCAGTTCTATGCCCAGCACATCGGTGATGATCACGTCCATTTGTATGTCGGCATCCCGCCCAAGTATTCCGTCGCCTACATTGTAGGTATTCTCAAGGGTAAATCCTCGTTCTGGCTCAAAAAGAAGTCCAAGAAAATACCCCAGGGCAGCTTTTGGGGCAGAGGTTATTACGCTTCTACCGTTGGCTTGGACGAGATCATGATCAAACGATACGTTGAGAACCAACAGCACCATCAGGTAGAAATGCCAAAACTGCCGATGTAAGTATCAGCCCGCGTAGCGGGCAAGAAAGAAACCACCGGCTTATTGCCGGTGGTTTTCATTGGTCGGATTTTCTCAGAAACATATCCACTTTTCGCTTATTGACATCCCACTTCAATCGGAGTAAGACCAGAGGTATAAGAGATATAAGTGAAAGATACAACTGAATTAGCATTCAAATATATGAATTACGGCAAATTGGCTTCTTCTGACGCGCTTAAACGCGCGGCCGACGCCTTGGAAAAACATGGCATATCAACGGAAATCGTCGAAAACGGGGCGGCGGCGAAAAAACGCGTATTGGAACTGTTGCCCGAAGGAGCCGAGGTGATGGACATGACCTCGGAGACCTTGCGTACGATCGGCCTGCAGACGATCATCAATGATTCCGGAAAATATGATTCGGTCAGGCAAAAATTAAAAAAAATGAATCGTGCCGTTGATGGATTGGCGATGCAGCGGATCGGCGCGGCGCCCGAATGGACGATCGGTAGCGTGCAGGCAGTAACGGAAAGCGGCCAACTAGTTATCGCTTCCAACACCGGCAGCCAGCTACCGGCCTATGCTTACGGCTCGTCGCACGTCATCTGGGTAGTAGGCGCGCAGAAAATCGTCAAGAATCTGGATGAGGCCTTCGTCCGTATCTACCAATACGTCTTGCCGCTCGAGTCGGAGCGGGCGCGTCAGGCCTACGGCGTACCGCAGAGCGCCGTGAGCAAACTGTTGGTCATTAATCAAGAGATCATGCCGAACCGCGCCAAAGTGATACTGATCAGGGAAAAACTCGGTTTTTAGTTTAATCCGCTTCCGCGGGCGCCGCGGGCGCGAATTTAATTACTAACCGGCCGGTCGGCTGGATGCTTCATCGGCATAGCCGGCCGGAGTAAATTTATGAAAAGTTTAGCATGCAAAGATATGGGGATGAAGGATTGCGGCTTCGAGGTCAGGACGGAAACGGCGGACGAGGCGATGATGATCGCGGGCGATCACGCCAAGCGGATCCATCCGGATAAGATGAAAGAGATGATGAAAACGATGACCGACCCGCAGCTGAAACAGGCGATGATGGCGGCGGTAAAAAATGTTTGAACGCCAGTAAAACAAAAAGACCCTCCAAAAGGAGGGTCTTTTTGTTTTTTAAATTCCGCAACTATATTTCAAAATCGAAAGGAGAAATTATTTCGGCGCCTTTTTCTTTCTGGGCGTCAAACAGCCGCTGTTTCTGCCGGGCGAGATGCTCGAAAAATTCCTCCGGCACCTCCGCTTCTTCCCGGTATACCCGTTCAATCCGTTCGAGTCGGTCCAAGATCTTGGCGGCGCGAACCGAGAATTGCTCCTCGTAATTTTCGCGGGTATAGTCGCGGTCGAAAATTTGTTTGAACAGATGTTTCAAATCGGCATATTTCGGAAGAAAGCCGAGCGGGGTTTCAAGCGCTTCAAACTCGCCGTGGATCCGGCCAGACCTTCTTGTCGACTTTTTGGTTCAGGAATTTGCCGTCCGCGTCCTTGAGGAAATAGTTAGTGGCGAAGATTTTCGGCTGGCGGTCCAGATCGGAGCCGAACTTGAGATGGTTTTTGAGGTATGTTCCGAGCGGCACTACCATAAAATCGATGTTGGCCATCGGGTTATGAACTTTTTCCGGCTTGCCTAGGATTGCCGCGGTCGTTTCCGATTCTAAGATCGCGCCCATAAAGACACCATGCGGCCAGGAAAGCGATTCGACCACCGGCGGCGAAACGTCGTAATCACGGCCGCCATAGATGATGCCGTCGACCGGCACTCCCTCGGGGTTGTCGAGGTTCGGATCGGCATTTTCCAGTTCGCCGATCCTGATGGTATAGCGCGCGTTCTTGTGGGCCGGCTTGATTTCGTTGCCCGCTTCGTCCGTCTTGCCCTCGCGCCACTCGCCCGAGAAATTCAGCCCCTCTTTCGGCAGTTCCTCTCCCATGCCGAGCCAATACGGCTTATCATTTCTGATCAGCACGTTGGAAAAAATCACCTCGCGCGGGCTGGTAAGCGTCCGATAGATCAGCGGATCATCGATCGGATTGACATCCTCGATGATACCGAAAATGCCCTGCTCGACATTGGCGGCGTAGGCGCGGCCGTCAGCGCCGATCTTCAGATAGGCGATGTCATCGCCGATAATGGTCTGTCCCGGAATCATGGCGGTCGAGGTCTTGCCGCAGGCGGAAGGAAAGGCGCCGGTGAAATAGGTGGTTCGATTTTTCCCCTCGGGTTTGGCGCCCATCACGAACATATGTTCGCACAGCCAGTCCTCGTCGTGGGATTTTTTTATCGCCAGACGCAAGGCCAGTTTTTTTAGTCCCAGCGAATTGCCTGCGTATTGGGTGTTGACCGAAAAGACGCGGTTGCCTTCCAGGTCGATGTAGATCCGCTTGTCGCCTGCATTTTTCGAGGTACGGTTTTCATTGAGCTCGCCCGCGGAGTGGATGAAATGGAAAAAATTATTAAAACCCTCGAGCCACCTGAATTCGGCGTATCCCTGGCGGTAGAGCAGCGACTCGGCGTGCACCACATAGGCCGAGTCGGTCAGCTGGAGTGCGGCGATGGAAAAGCGGGAATTGGTCGGGCCGAGCGAAAAAAACGCCACAAACATCTCCTTGCCGGCCATTATCCGCGCCAGTTTTTCATCCATTTCCTTCAGGCCTTCATCGCGATCCATAGAATTGATCGCCCTGCTCATCTTCGCGCCGGCAGGAATGAGTACTTTGGTCACCGCCTTGTCGCGGCCCTGGTCGGCCATACCGTCGAAGTGATAGGTGTGGCCGGCCATAGCGAGCGCCGTTTCTTCTCCGTTTTCAAGCGATTTAGCGCGCACATAAGCCGCGTCCTCCGGCGACTCGGTGATTACGGTGATTTTGGCCGGCCGGCAGAGATCGGCATAGCGGGAGACGATCTCTATTACATGACTATTGTTTAACGCCAGTAATTTATTTAGATTCTCGTCGTTTATCAATTCTGATGGAATATTCATATGTTTAATTTCAAATTTCAAAACTCAAACGACAAATAAAATCCAAAATCCCAAATCCCAATTTATACTTTGATATTTGACATTTATTTGACATTTGGATTTTGAAATTGGGATTTTGTCTCAAGGCACGCTTGATAAATATTCTCAATCAGTTCCGGTATTTTGTCGGTCGGCACCGAGGAGAAGGCCAGGCGGATCGAGTCCTTCAAGGAGATGACGCCGGTGTCGTATTTTTCGAGCAGCAGTTTTCTTACGGCGTCGGCATCCAGACCGGCAGCCAATTTCAGGCAGATGAAGTAGCCGGAATTGCAGGGCAGGGCGGAAAAGTATTGCGCGTATTTTTTCTGGGCGAGCGTCTCTTTCACCTTGAGATAGCGCGACTTCAGCAATTCGAACTTCTGTTTTTTCTCCTTTTCGTAATCCGGCGAAGTGAAGGCGGACAAGAGGAGGGATTGCGACAAGTTGGATACGTTGGAGATGTTGCCGCGCACCGCGCCGGCCGTTTTGTCAGAAAGCGCCTGATATAATTCCGTAGTACCGCTCTTGACCGCGTAAGTCAGAAAACCGACCCGCAGGCCCCAGACATAGTCCTCTTTGGTCGGACCGTCGATTTTTATTGTCAAGACGTTTTCGTGGCAGTCCGCGAGCAGGGAAAAGAGTGATTCTTTGAAGATACCGTCTTCATAGACCAAGCCGAAATAAGCGTCGTCAACCAAGACGGCCAATCGGTCGCCGGCTTCGGCGCGCGCTTTGATGATCGCCGCGATCCCTTTCGCCTCCGCCTCGGTCGGAGTATAGCCAGAGGGGTTGTTTGGAAAATTCAATAACACCACCCTTTTTGATTGTAAGCCACCCGGTGGCTTACTGGAAAGGGCGGTTTTAAAACCAGCTAAATCGAAACCGTTATCTTTGAAGGTATTGAAGGTCGCCAATTCTCCGCCATAGCCGTTTTCGAAAATCAGCCGGTAGGTGCCCCAGAAGCGGTCGGCGCAGATTACCCGGTCGCCCGGATCAACGAACAGATAGCCGGCAAGCGACAGGGCATTGGTGAGCGCGTTGGTCGCGACCGGAGAACTGATTTCCGTCTTTAGTGTCGGATTTTTGGCGCGGATCAGTTCCTGCCATTTTTTTCTTAATTCCGGCTTGCCATAGCCGGGAGCGTAGGGAAATACGTCCGCGGGAGGCAGGTCAATACGGCTGGCGATCGAATCAAGACGGATCGGCGAGCCGTCATCGTTGAGGCCGATGCCGATGGTGGCGTTGAGCCGTTTGCCCTTGGCCTCGGCGGACTGTCCGAGTATCCCGGCTTTGGGAAAATAAATCGCCCGGCCCTTTTCGGACAATAAATCAAAAATTGCCGGATTGGCGTCGTTGATGATTTGATTGAGCTCTTCAGCGTAGGGGCTCATTTTTTAAACTTTTAAGTAAAAATAAAAGAGGGATTTTCATCCCCTCAACCGCTCATATTATAGCATAATTTAGCAGGAAGGCAATTTTATCGTTTCGAGACAGCCGGCTCAAAATTTCGGTTGAATTCGTTTTTATCAAGCGTCATTTTCAGTACTATGGGCTGAAATTTATTTTTCGGGTATTTTTTCAACCCCCGCTCCTCAAAGCCGAGCGATTTGTAGGTTTTGATCGCCCTTTCGTTGTCCGGCCTGACCTCAAGGTAGGCCTGCCGATAACCTAATTTATTGAAGGCAATCCGCAACGATAATCTGATTGCCTCGCGGCCGAATCCTTTGCCCCAGTATTTTTTTTCACCGATCACGACATGGCCCTCGAAGGTTGTTTTGTTCAGGTGGGTCAGGGAAAGATTGCCGATCGGCTTCGTGCGGTTCAGGATTATCGTATAGTGTTTGTCCGGCCCGGGTTTCGTCATGTTGAAAAAATAACCGGCAAGAACCTTATCAGATTTTTCGTAAATCCCGCTGGTAAGCGAAATCAGCTCCTTGTCTTTCCACCATTTCAAAAAGAAAGGGAGGTCGGTTTTTTTGATTTTTCTGAGATTGATTTTTTTCTGCTTCATATTGAAATTATAGGAAAGTTTTAAAAAAAGAAAAAGGGCTCGTGGCTGGTGTTAGCAGCAAACGGGCCCTTGGTTTTTTTTGTTCTCCTCCTTACGGTTCACTTATTAATTTAGCGACTGAGAGGGGTTTTTATTGTTTTTGGGCGATGATCCTGACCACGCCATGCTGATGTGACTCTGGTGAACCCGGATGGCCATTATCCATAACCTTATTTTCAAAGTAGTGAATGATTTTAAACCCCGCAAACAGTTTCAGCAGCTCTTGCGGCTTAAAATATGCCTTATTTTCTTTTTGTTTGCTATACGAAGGATCATCCGTTGTAAATGAAGCGAGTATAATATAGCCATCCGGTGAAACTTTTTCTTTTATATCGTTGACGATAGGTAGCGCGGAATCTTTGTCTAAAAACTGCAATAGGTTGTTTCCGAAAATTATTTCATATTTATTATTTTCTATCTTGAAATCTTTTACATCGCTTCGTATTGCTTTTAGATTTTTCAAACCTTCGGCTTGAGCGGTTGATTTCAACTGGCTGATTGCGGCTTCTGACGCATCTACCGCAGTTACCTGAAAATTATTTCTAGCCATAAACAAGGCATCTTTGCCCTGCCCACAGCCAAGATCAAGAAACGTTGACCCTGGTTTTAAATTTTTAAAAACAAGAATAATTAATTTATTCACGCTGTCGCCCCAGACGTTTTTATTGTTTTGATAGAGCCGGTTGTAAATCATGGTTCAATAAATTTAAATTTCTAAATTATTGTTTGATTAACACAGAAAGCCCGATTGATGAGAAGGGGGTTCGGTAAATTTTTTTGAACTGACGAGCGAATTGTTTTTCAGAAATATCTTTGTGCAGCGAACGGACCAAACGCAACAGATTTTCTACTCCGAAATTATCAAGCAAAAATTTTGTCCAGAAATAACCCAGGGCATAAATTTCTTTTTGGCTTGTTGGTACCGACCACCTTTTCAAAATACAGATGCGCGTATTCGTGATGCAATGTTTGCCAAAAGTGTTTGATATCTTTGTGAGATGATTCTCTGGTGTAACTCGCCGGAGACAAGAGCCGGAGACAAGATATTAATTTTATTATTTTTTACCCAGGCAGACAACCACAACTCCGTTTTTTTGCCCCAGTATTCATCAATTTCCTTGCGTGAATTAAAATAAACTATTTCCGGCAGATCGGTTCCATTGATTTGGTAAAAATCATTCAATTTTTTTGAAATGATCTTAAGTCCCGTGTAATTTTGTCAGCCCCGACCCTTTGTTTCTTGTTCATGGTAGTTTTTTTATGTTTTAATTATATCACAGTCTATAAATAAATAATCGGGTAAAATTTATACAAAAAAGTATAATTAGTAATAAAAAACAATTGACAAATATGTAATTTAAGGGTATAATGGCTTTCCAAAGAACAAAGCGATCTTTTACAATAAAATGCCATATATCGTGAGCATGTATATATAAACAACCACAATCCGTCATAA
>JAJYMT010000067.1 GCA_021786695.1 bacterium | reverse complement strand
TGCACGCCGGTAACAACCGGCACTGAAATCAAAATCCCGCGGGAGCGTGCGCCCCGCGGGATTCTTCATATCCAAAATTTTTTTATTTCTCCAAATTCCACTCTGCCAGTTTGGCCATCACCTTCTGATTAGTGAGCGCGTTCTCCAGATAGCGGTGATACTCGTGGCTCCTGGCGCGTTCTTCAATCTCCTGTTTGCCGCCATAGTGCTTGATTACCGCCTCGATTTCTTTGTGTATCTCTTCATCCTCAACCTTGATGTCTTCCTTAAGGGCGATGGCGCCGATGACCAGCGCCGACTTTACGCGCTTGACCGCGTCCGGCATCAGGTCCAGCATCAACTGTTCGCGCGTCTTATTCATGCTTTTCAAATAATCCTCGAACTTGGCGCCCTGATGTTCCAGGTTGTGCGATAACTCTGAAAGCATCGCCTCGCCCTCGTTCTTGATCAGCGTCTCCGGAATGTCGGCGAATTTGGATTTTTCGATAATCTTATCGATCAATTTGATCTCTGCTTTCTGCCGGTTCTTCTCTTCTTTCTCTTTAAGCAAGGTGTCCTTGATGTTGCTTTTCAGTTCTTCGACCGTCTTCAGGCCGAAAGCGGACGCGAAATTCTCGTCCAGCGCCGGCAATTCGCGGCTGAAAACCGATTTGATCTTCACTTTAAACTCGACTAATTTTCCGGCCAGATTTTTCTGGTAATGCTCCGCCGGGTAGGGTAATTCGAATACCCGCTCCTCGCCGACACGCGCGCCGATCAGTTTTTTGTCGAGTCCCGGCACCACATAGCCCTTGCCGATCACCACTGCCGTATCGCTTCCTTGGCCGCCCTCAAGCGGTACTTTGTCCAGAAACATCCGGATGTCGAGAGTGGCCTTGTCGCCGTCTTTGATCGGCTCCTCCGAAACAACTTCTTTGACTCTCATCTCGCGCAAGTCCTCAATCACCTTATCGGCCTCCCCGTCCGCCACTTCCGCTTTTTCCGTTTTGATCTTCAAACCCTTGTATTCGCCGAGCGTCACTTCCGGCAGGATCGCCACCACCACTTTATATTCGAGCGGATTATCCGGCGCCAGTTTGGTGACATTGACTTGGGGGCTCCCCACGATCCGTTCTTTGATGTTTTCCTTGATCGCCTGGTCGATGGTTTTGTTGATGGCGATATAACCGGCCTCTTCCCAGATCGAAAGTTCACCGACTTTGGTTTTTAGCACCTCGAAAGTGGCCTTGCCGGGACGGAAACCCTCGATCTTCACCTCGCGGCCGAGCTTCTCGACCGCCTTAGCCAGGTGCGCTTGCATTTCTTCGACCGAAACCTCGATCGTGAGCTCGTATTGAGATTTGGGCAGTGTGACAACTATTACTTTCATAGTGATGATTCTTCTCGACACCCGACCTCGAAAATTTTCGAGGTCGGGTGTCGAGAATGTCGAGAATCGAGAATAAATGACGTTTATAATAAACTGTTTAATAATTTAGAAGGGGAGAGTCGCGCTCCCCCCTAATGCTACCATCAGGCGGAAGGGAAATGTCCGCCCTCGGGATGCTGTTCGCTTCTGGGCGGCGCGGCTTCGCGCCTTACCCGTTCGGGCTGCGGGGTCACGCCCGGCTTTTTCGGTCCCTTGGTGCGGTCGCTCGTCTTGCGGTGCTTCACCTGGTGACGCCTCGGCATCAGTTGCCCTCCCGATTGGTTGGTGGTTGACTGCGATCAATAACATCCTGGCTGGCGCGCCATTTCCTTTCTCGCGGCCACCCTCAGAGCGGTTTCGTTGATACCGAACGTCAACTTCCGTCTGCCGGTTCTGGCCTGCGCCCGTAATAACCGGCGCTGTTCCTCGGTCAGCCGGTTCAGACCCCCGCAAACTACGCCCGGATCCAGCTTGAAATCAGAATGAGCCACCAGCTCCACCGTTGCGTTTTCAAAAGCCCTGGATTGAGGAAGGCCGGCGTCAAATGTCAGCGCTAAAAACTGGGTATCGTCTACAACCACCACCTTCACCGGTAAATCCCCGCCTTCCACATAGACCCAGTTGCCCGGACCGAATTTTAGCTTCACTTTCAGCTACCTCCCTTCGTTGATAACTGCACCAATTTTTTAGATCAATAAACCGACGATCAAAAGAGCTACTATGTTCAATATCTTAATCATTGGGTTTATCGCCGGACCGGCGGTGTCTTTGTAAGGATCGCCGACCGTATCGCCGGTCACCGCCGCCTGATGGGCGAACGAACCCTTACCACCGAATCCGCCAGCTGGCGGAGCCGACTCAATATATTTCTTCGCGTTATCCCAGGCACCGCCCCCGGTAGTCATCGAAATGGCGACGAAGATGCCGGTAATTATCGAACCGACCAGAAGGCCTCCGAGCGCTTCCACGCCCAGGATGAAGCCGACCAGGATCGGAGCGAGCACCGGAATCAAGGCCGGCGCGATCATCTCGCCGATCGCCGCCTTGGTGACGATATCCACCGTGCGGCCGTAGTCCGGCTTATCAGTGCCGGCCATGATGCCGGGTTTTTCTTTGAATTGCGCGCGCACTTCCTCCACCACCGAACCGGCGGCGCGGCCGACCGCCTTCATCGCCAGCGCGCCGAAGTAATACGGCAACAGACCGCCTAAAAATAAGCCGGCGAGCACCTTCGGATCATTGATCAAAAATTGCACGCTCGACGGCAAGCTGTTGGTAAAGTCCGCGAACAGCACCAGCGCCGCCAAAGCGGCCGAACCGATGGCGTAACCCTTGGTCACCGCCTTGGTGGTGTTGCCGACCGCGTCGAGCGGATCGGTGACCGCGCGCACCGACTCTTCCATCTCGGCCATCTCGGCGATGCCGCCGGCGTTATCGGTGATCGGGCCGTAGGAATCGATGGTCACGATAATGCCAGCCATGGACAGCATCGCCATCGCCGCGATCGCGACGCCGTAGATGCCGGCCAATCCGTATGCCCCCAGGATGGCGGCTACGATCACCAGCACCGGCGCGGCGGTCGACTTCATCGAGACCGACAGGCCCTCGATAATATTGGTGCCGTGGCCGGTTTTCGACGCTTCGGCGATGCCCTTTACCGGCGCGTATTCTTTGGCCGTATAATATTCGGTGATTACGATCATCAGGGCGGTGACGGCCAGACCGATGAGCGAGGAAAGATACAGATTCATCACGCTAAAAGCGCCGTTCGCACCCATCAACCACTTGGTGATCGGATAAAAAGCGATGGCGGCCAGCAGGCCGGCGACCATCAATCCCTTGTAAAGCGCCATCATGATATTTTGTTTACTCCCTAGTTTGATGAAAAAAGTGCCGATGATCGAGGCAATGATCGAAGCGCCGCCCAAGACCAGCGGGAAAACGATCGCTGCCCCGGAGTCGCCGAAAGTCAGTTCGCCCAAAATCATCGCGGCGATCGAGGTGACCACATAGGTCTCGAACAGGTCGGCCGCCATGCCGGCGCAGTCGCCGACGTTGTCGCCGACGTTGTCGGCGATCACCGCCGGATTGCGCGGATCGTCTTCCGGGATGCCGGCTTCCACCTTACCGACCAGATCAGCGCCAACATCCGCGGCCTTGGTGAAGATGCCGCCGCCCAGACGGGCGAAAATCGAGATCAGCGAACCGCCGAAGCCGAGGCCGATCAGGGCATGAAGATCTTTCGTAATATAATAAAACCCGGCGGTGCCGAAAAGCGCCAGGCCGGTGACCAGCATGCCGGTGACCGAGCCGCCCTGCACTGCGACTTTCAAAGCGCTGGCCAAGCCGCCGCGCGCCGCTTCAGCCGTGCGGACATTGGCGCGTACCGAAACATTCATGCCGATGTAGCCGGTCAGAGCGGAAAGGAAGGCGCCGGAGAGAAAAGCGAGCGCGGTAGTCCAGCCAAGAGAAGGCACGAAACCGATGATGAGAAATAAGACGGCAGCCACGACCGCCACGGTCTTGTACTGGCGGTTCAGATAGGCCTTGGCGCCGTCTTGGATCGCCTTGGCGATTGCCTGCATCTTTTCGTTGCCGGCAGGCAGACGCAGCACCATTTTGATGAGGATCGCGCCGTAGGCAATCGCCAGTCCGGCGCACAGAAGCACGAATGCGGTGGTCATACTAGATAGATTTAAGATTTATGAATTAAGATTTAAGAATATCTTAATCTTCTTTTTTTTCTTCTTGAGCTTGCGTAGAAGCATCATCTTCTTCGATCGGCTTTTCTTCTTCGACTTCCGGTTCAATAACTTCTTCTTTTTCCTCCACCTCCTCTTCCTTTGCCTTCTCGCCTTCCTTACCGACAATGTCGATCTTCCAGCCGGTCAGACGCGCCGCCAAGCGGGCGTTTTGGCCGCCGCGGCCGATCGCCAGCGACAGCTGGTCTTCGGCGACCAGGACGGTGGATTTTTTTTCTTCTTGGTTAAGTTCGACGTTCAATATCTTGGCCGGAGAGAGCGCATTGATGATGAACTTCACCGGGTCTTCGTCATACTGGATGATATCGACTTTTTCACCGCCGAGTTCCTGGATGATGGTCTGGATGCGCGCGCCGCGCTGGCCGACGCAAGAGCCGATCGGATCGACCTTGTCGGAATTGGTGAAGACCGCCACCTTGGAACGGGCGCCGGCTTCGCGCGCTACCGCCTTGAGTTCGATCAGGCCGTTGGAGATTTCCGGGATTTCCAGATAAAACACCTTGCGCAGAATCTCGTCCGAGGTGCGGGAAAGCACGATTTCCGGACCCTTGGAGGTGGTGCGCACCTCTTTGACGTATATCTTGATCCGGTCGCCGGAATTGTAGCGCTCGCCGTAGATCTGCTCGTCGGGCGGCAAGACGCCGACCGCTTTGCCCAGGTCGATCAGTACGATCGCTCCCTCGCGGCGCTGGACTACGCCGGAGATAACCTCCTTTTCCTTGTCTTTAAATTCATTGAACACCGTATCGCGTTCGGCCTCGCGCAGGCGCTGGATGATTACCTGCTTGGCGGTCTGCGCGGCCATGCGGCCGTAAGCCGCCGGTACTTCCAGTTTGGTCTTCAGTTCGTCGCCGATTTTGGCGGTCTTTTTTATCGTCCTGGCGTCCTTGATCTGCAGTTCGGTCTTAGGATTGAATTTCTTTTTTTCCTCCTCGCCTTCCGCCGTCGGTTCGGGCGGAGCAGCCGGTTCTTCTTTTTTTCCTCTCGGTTTTTTCTCCTCTACCGTCTCCTCCTCGGCGATTTCCGCCAATTCCTCTTCCGGCAGGTCTTCCACCACCGTTTTTATATCATAAACCTTGGACTTGCCCGTTTCCGGGTCGAACTCCACTTTGATGTTCTGGTTTTTTTCGCCGAAATCCTTGCGATAAGCCGCGGCCAGCGCCGACTCGATCGTCTCAACCACCGCCTCATAGCTTAAATTTTTCTCGTCGCAGATCTGCTTGATCGCGCTAGTAATATCCGACATAAAATTTATATTATCTCTATAATATTAGTATTTATAGATAAAAGAAAAAGCTAATTGTAATAATACAACTAGCTTATCTTTATAATAACAGATGATTTCGCTAATGTCAACGATTACCGGTCGCGATGCCGCCGGTCAAAACTGCCGCGTCGGTCGCGTCCGTTGCCAAAACCATTGCCCCGGCCGAATCCGCCGGCGGCATCCTTGCCCTTCTCGTTTTTCCACAGCGGTTCGTTTTCTGGCAAGCCAAGCATGGTCAGGTTGACCCGGCCCTTTTCGTCTATTTCCTTAACCTTGACGGTGACGACGTCTCCGACCTGCACGAAGTCGGCGGGCGAGCCGACGCGGTAAGGTGCGAGTTGCGAGACGTGCACCATGCCGTCATTGCCCGGCGTCAGTTCGACGAAAGCGCCGAAGTCCATCAACCGCACCACCTTGCCGGTAAAGACCTCGCCGACTGCGAATTCGCGCACGATGTTCTTCACCCAGTCGACCGCCTGCTTGGCTTTTTCCGCGTCGGTGCCGCAGATCATTACCAGGCCGTCGTCCTCGATGTCGATCGAGACGCCGGTGGCGGCGATGATCTCGTTGATCACCTTGCCGCCCGGGCCGATCACCTCGCGGATGCGGTCGGGATTGATGTGGAAGCTGGTAATCCGCGGGGCGTATTGCGACAGGTCGGCGCGCGGCTTGGCGATCGCCGCCGTCATGGTATCCAAAATCTGGAGGCGCGCCTTAAGCCCCTGCTTGAGCGCCTGTTCCATTATTTCTTCATTAAGACCGATGGTTTTGGTGTCGAGCTGGATGGCGGTAATGCCGTCGCGGGTGCCGGCGATCTTGAAATCCATGCCGCCCTTGCCGTCTTCCAGGTCCTGCAGGTCGGTCAATACTTTCCATTTGGTCATTTCGTCGTTCGAGGCGATGCCGATTGCGATGCCGGCCACCGCTTTTCTGATCGGTACGCCGGCGTCCATCAAGGCCAGGGTGGAGCCGCAGACCGAAGCCATGGAAGAGGAACCGTTGGAGCCCATGGTTTCAGAAACCACGCGGATGGTGTAGGGGAAGTCCTCGCGCGCCGGCAGAACCGGAACGAGCGATTTTTCCGCCAGCGCCCCGTGGCCGATGTCGCGGCGGCTGGGCGAGCCGATATTCTTGGTCTCGCCGACCGAGTAGGGCGGAAAATTATAGTGATGCATATAGCGCTTGGTGCCGGCGCCTTCCACGCCCTCGAGCGACTGCTCAAGGCCTGGCGCGCCCAGAGTGACGATCGACAGCACTTGCGTCTCGCCGCGGCTAAACAGACCGGTGCCATGAGTACGCGGGAGTAAACTGACCTCGGCGGTAATCTGCCGCAGCTCATCCAAGGCGCGGCCGTCCACGCGGCGGCCGTCAGAAAGGATCGCCCTGGTCACTTCCGCATCCACCACTTCCTTCATCAGCTGGCCAACCACTTTAGAGCGGCGATCCTTACCGATCTGCTTTTCAAACAAAAAAGTATCTAATTGATTCTTGAGTTCGTCGACTGCGGCCTTGCGCTGTCCCTTGGTGCTATAGACCTGGTTGAAAAGGATACCGGCGGCGTTCTGGTCGAGCCAGCCGCGGGCGATCTCTTTCGCCTCGTTGAATTCTTTTTCTTCGGCCAATTCCGCCTCGCTGACTAATTTTGCTTTAGTATATTTTTCCCGGATGTTGGTTTCCTTCTGGAATTTCTTGATCAGATCTAGCGCCGGCGCGATTTCTTTCTGTCCGGCCAGGATCGCCTTGAGCATCTCTTCTTCTTTCACTTCTTTGGCTCCTGCCTCGATCATGATCACCCGTTCCGGCGTACCGGCGACGATCAGGTCCAGGTCGCTTTCCAGGCGTTCGGCATAAGTCGGATTAAAGATGAATTTTCCTTCCGCGCTGCGGCCGACGCGCACGCCGCCGATCGGGCCGTGCCAATCCAGGCCGGAAACCGACAGCACGGCCGAGGCCGCGATCAGGCAGATGATATCATAGTCGTTCTGCTGGTCCCAGGAAAGCACGGTCAGGATAACTTGCACGTCTTTTCTCGAACTGTCGGCAAAGAGCGGCCGGATCGAACGGTCGACCATGCGGCCGGTCAGCACCGCCTCTTCGGACGGGCGTCCCTCGCGCTTGATCCAGCGCGAACCCTTGATGATGCCGGCGGCATAGAGCCGTTCTTCGAAATCGACCATCAAGGGGAAAAAATCGATGTTGGCCCGCTCTTCCCGGGCCTCGACGACGGTAGCCAAAATCACCGTCTCTCCATATTGGACGGTAGCCGAGGCATTCGCTTGTTTGGCGAGTTTGCCGGTTGAAATCGTGAGTGTGCGGCCAAGCCACTCGGTAGAGAATGTTTTCTCCATAATTTTTTTCGCTTGGCCGGCAAACTAAAGGACTGTTTTGGAAAATCCTTCACAGTTCTATCTGTTTGCCGGTCAGGCTTCATTATTAATTATAAGGGTTCAATTATTTTAGAGCGTCTTTTGTCAGCGGCATTTTCTCGCGGCCGGGCACGGTTTCACGAAGTGAAGAGGCCGCGAGAAATCTGCAGTGAGTGAGCGCGCTGGAGCGAACGAACGTAGCTGGCAAAAGACGCTCTAAAATAATTAAATGTTCATTATCTCAACAAAAATTTCCTATTTTCACTCAAATTGACGAAATCGTCAGCGTGCTCGATCAGTTTGCCGGAGGTGGTCTGGCGGAATGCCATCACCTCGACCAGGCAGCCCATATTGTACTGCAGGTATTCGACCAGCGGCAGATAATCGCCGTCGCCCGTGACCAGTACGATCACATCCAGGTTCTTGGCGAGCTTAATCGCGTCGATGGTGATGCCGACATCCCAGTCGCCCTTCTTGGAGCCGCCGGCGAAAACTTGCAGGTCCTTCATTTTTACCTCGAAGCCCTGCTGTGAAAGCGCCTCGAAGAACCTTAATTCTTCGGCCGATTCCGACTTAACTACATAGGCGATCGAACGGATCAGCTTGCGTCCGGCAACCGCCTGCGTCAAAACCTCCTTGAAGTTGACGCGGCGCTTGTACAGATTTTTCGCCGAGTGGTACATATTGGACACGTCGACCAGCACGCCCACCCGCTGCTCCTTATGTTTGGTAATCATATCGTTATTCCTCTTTGGCCTCTTCCGCCGGTTCCTCGTCATCGGCCTTGATCTCGCTTGCCGCCAGCAGTTCCTGTTCTTTGCGCCTCTCCTCTTCCTCTTCCTCGATCATCTTTTTGGCGATCTTCAATTTCAATTTCTTGGCCAGCTCATTAAAGGCCTCGGAGTCCTCTTTCTGCAGATACTTAAGCAGTTTGCGGCGTTCGTTGACCTTTTTCAACAGGCCGCGGCGCGATGAATGATCATGCTTATGCGCCTGCAGATGTTCGGTCAGACGCTTCACCTCTTCGGTCAGGATCGCGATCTGCACCTGCGAAGA
>JAJYMT010000079.1:4254-9598 GCA_021786695.1 bacterium | reverse complement strand
GTTTGCTCCATCTCGCGATTTGGCGTCCCGTTGTACTTCCCATTGTAGCACGTGTGTCGCCCAAGGTGTAAGAACCATGCTGATTTGACGTCATCCCCGCCTTCCTCCCATTTAAAACGGGCAGTTTCCTATGACATGTAAAACATAGGATAGGGGTTGCGCTCGTTTCCCGACTTAACGGTACATCTCACGACACGAGCTGACGACAACCATGCAGCATCTGTACGGCACCCTCGAAGGCACCCCTGTTTCCAGGGGTCTGCAGCCGTATGTCAAACCTTGGTGAGGTTCCTCGCTTATCGTCGAATTGAACCACATGCTCCACCGCTTGTGCGGGTCCCCGTCTATTCCTTTGAGTTTTAGTCTTGCGACCGTACTCCCCAGGCGGGATGCTTAACGAGTTATCTTAGGTGAACAGCACTGGCAGGGTCGATACTGCCAATGCTTAGCATCCATCGTTTAGGGCGTGGACTACTGGGGTATCTAATCCCATTCGCTCCCCACGCTTTCGCAGTTCAGCGTCAGAACAGTCCTAGCAAGCTGTCTTCACATTTGGTGTTCCTGCTGATATTAACGGATTTAACCCCTACACCAGCAATTCCGCTTGCCTCTTCCTGTCTCCAGTCCGCCCATCTCTTCCGCAGCCCCCGGGTTGAGCCCGAAGATTTAACAGAAGATGCGGCGAACCGCCTACCCGCGCTTTACGCCCAATGAATCCGGATAACGCTCGGAGCCCTCGTATTACCGCTGCTGCTGGCACGAGGTTAGCAGCTCCTTATTCCTCTGGTACCGTCATTGTTTCTTCCCAGAGAAAAGCACTTTACACCCCGAAGGGCGTCTTCATACACGCGACGTCGCTCCATCAGCCTTTCGGCCATTGTGGAAGATTCTTGACTGCAGCCTCCCGTAGGAGTCTGGGCAGTGTCTCAGTCCCAGTGAGACGGGTCATGCTCTCACACCCGCTACCTGTCGTCGCCTTGGTGAGCCGTTACCTCACCAACTAGCTGATAGGACATAGGCCTCTCTCGAAGCGTTGGAACTTTAAATGAGAATGACTTGAGTCCCCTCATTTTTATCGGGAATTATCCCCACTTTCGCAGGGTTGTGCCCGTCTTCGAGGTGAGTTACCAATGTGTTACTCTCCCGTTTGCCACGGCCGGTATTGCTACCAACCGTTCGACTTGCATGCCTTAAACACGTCGCCAGCGTTCATCCTGAGCCAGGATCAAACTCTCAAAAAGTTTTTGACTAGGTTTACTTGCCTAGTTGAGAATTCTTATAGCTGGCGGCGTCTCGCGACGAGCCAGCGTCACCCCGCCGAGGCGGGGTCAAACTCTCAAAAAGTTTTTGACTAGGTTTACTTGCCTAGTTAAGAGATGAGTGAAATTTCGACTCACCTCTTAAACCCGCCCGACTGCATGCGCAGTCATGCGGGCGGGGATATGTTCAGAGAAATAAATCTCTTAGAATAGATTTGGACGAATTGGTGCCTGTTAGCACCAAAATACCATTGCAACTTTTAGGTTGTCAGTAGTTGCAATGTTAAATTGTTAAAGTGCTCTTTCCGCCGACTTTCTCAGGGAAAGAAAAAACAGAGACATTAATTTTATTTTAACATCACTGTTTCTTCTTTCACAATTTAAACAAACAGGAAAGATTGTAACAGATTACGCGTCAATCAATAGAGTATCCTTAAGGACTTTTATTAAATTTCAAGCGTATTGCTATTTTATACGAAAATGGCGGGGCTGTCAAGTATGCGATAAAGCATTAATTTATGTATCCATATTGGTTAAATTTGGCTTAACTATGTTATAATTAAGCATAGATTTAGGATTTAAGATTTAGGATTTAAGAATTTATCTTAAATCTTAATTCGTAAGTATTAAATCTTTTTTTATTTGAAAATGATGGATATTGATAATGGTATTAAAAACAAAGAAAGGGCGGTATTACGATTTCCCGCAGGATTCCTGTGGGGTAGCGGCACCTCGGCCCACCAGGTGGAGGGATGCTGCATCAATGATTGGAGCCAATGGGAAAAAAATAATGCCAACAGGTTGGCAAATAGAGCCAAAACTTATTGGCAGGAGTGGCAATGGAAAAAATTTCCGGAAATGCTGGAACCGGGCAACTATATCTCAGATCGCGCCTGCGATCATTATAATAGATATGAAGAGGACTTTGATATTGCCAAGTCACTCGGCCAAAATGCTCATCGCATATCTATTGAATGGTCGCGGATTGAGCCGGAGGAGGGAAAGTTTGATGAAAAAGAGATTGGACATTATAAGAAAGTGATTTCGGCTTTACGCGAACGGGGGCTTGAACCGTTTGTGACAATCTGGCATTGGCCGTTGCCGCTGTGGCTTGCGCGCCAGGGGGGCCTCACAAACGAAAAACTACCGTTTTATTTTTCCAGATACGCAGAAAAATTAGTTTCCGCGCTCGGCGAAGTAAAGTTTTGGATAACTTTCAACGAGCCGGAAATTTATTCCTTCAATTGTTTTTTGCGCGGCGTCTGGCCGCCGCAGAAAAAAAATCCGGTTACATATTTATCGGTCATTAATAATTTAATCAAAGCGCATAAGGCGATTTATTCCGCAATTAAAAAAATAAATCCGGCCGCGCAAATCGGCATCGCCGCCCATAATGTTTATTTTGAGGCGTATAAAAATCGCGTGATCAATCGGTTACTGAAAAAAACAATCGATTGGTGGTGGAATTATCATTTTTTGAATCAGATAAAAGATTTTCAGAATTTTATCGGCTTGAATTTTTATTTCCATCATCGGATTAATAATGGTTTCAGGGAAAATGAAAATAAGATTGTTTCGGACCTGGGCTGGGAACTATACCCCGAAGGAATTTATGAAGTTTTGATCGGCTTAAAAAAATACAACAAATCGATCTACATCACTGAAAACGGTCTGGCCGACCACGAAGACAAATATCGGGAATGGTTTATCAAGGAGACTTTAAGAAGTTTGCATCAGGCCATCGCGGCCGGTGTCGACGTGCGCGGTTATTTGCACTGGTCGCTCATAGATTTTATTGAGTGGGATAAGGGCTTTTGGCCGCGCTTCGGCTTGGTGGGGGTTGACCGCACGACCTTGGCGCGTACGCCGCGGCCGAGCGCCCTGGTCTATGCGGGGATATGCCGGAATAATTCACTAACAATTTAATTCATGGGAATCGAACAACGGTTAGAAAATCTATTCGGTCTGCGGGAAGAACAGCGGGATTTGAAAGATGGCACCAGTCCGGAGGCGAATAAAAAAATCAATCAGATCAACAAAAAGGCCGAGTCGCTCTTGAGCAATGAAACGAAAATTGGCCAGATACGCCAAGGGGAGCTGATGGAAGAAGCGCAGAAAGAAAACGCCTTCCGCGAAGGCATAAAAAAATTAGCCGAAGAATCGCACCTGCAAATCGATTGGCAGAAATTTTCCGCGCAGATGGAAAATGATCGCCGCTACGTCGCCTTGAACGCTGTCATTGCGTCCGCCGGCGGGCGTGTCGATGCTTTTTTCAAAGCGCTCAAACCGAATTTCCGCCGTGAAGAATCCGGCCGCGATCAGGCCGCCTTCGTGCGGGAGATGGAAACGATGGTTTTTTTGAAAGAACGCACCGATCTGCCCGCCCTGAAGATCTACGCCAACAACATCGATGCCTTCGAGCCGCTTTACAATTTGACCGCAACTCTGCCGGAAGCCGAGATCGGCTTCATCCATTCACGCGCGGACACGGAAAAACTGAAGCCGGAGCACGCCAAGCAAGCCGTGGACCAGCTCTTTGTCCTGAATGCGGTCAATCTGCCCGAAGATATCGATGAGCGGATCCATGACCTTCAGGACCCGTTCGAACATTATGAGGGCTATCAGGAAAACCTTTGGAACTTGCTGGACAACAAAGAAGAACCGGATTGCACCGAGGTGCGTCCCTTGGACGGCAAGAGGGATCGGGAGGGCAACATCAAGCCCGAGGTGTATATTGATGTCTTGGCGCGGCGGTTCGGTATGGGGGGCAAGGAGATGCGGCAGAAGGTCGGGGCGCTGCTCGAGCGCTGGCGGCCAGTGGCGGAGAAATACGATGGTGGTGGTTGGGTGATGACGCACGGCGACCTTTCGCCGAACAATATGTACGTGGGCGGCGATAATAAAACAATACTTTTGGATTGGGAGTGGGCCGGCAAGACCCGCAATAAATTGATGGCGCTGGTTTATGATTACGGCAATCTGCGGGCGCGGGCTTGGAACAATCCGGAGTACCAGGCCGCATTGGATCAGGAAATCAAGGATCGGTTCGCCGGCCTCGGCGACCCGGAGGCAGGCAGCGCTGTAGTATCTCTGGGGACGCTCCGCTCGCACGCCAACTTGGCCGGCTTCTTTGAGAATTACGAACCGGATAAACAGCTTGAGCCGGAAGAGACCGAGCGGAGACGGCTGACCGAAGCGGCTATCAGCCGCGCCTTTGCCGAGGCCGGGATCGAATTCGGGCGATTCAAGCAATAAAGCAATAATTCGTTTATTTATGCGCCGCCAATTGTACGCTATTTACCTGATCAACGCGCTCGAGGGTCTGGCCGGCTCACTGGTTAATGTTTTTATTCCGATCTATCTTCTGCAGCTCGGTTTCAGTTTGAGCCGCGTGCTGTGGTTTTTGGCGGAATGGAGCATCTGGATCTGCGTCTGGTTTTTTCTGGCGGCGGTCTTGGCGGGCCGGATCGGGCTGAAACGGGTGATGGCGTTGCGCTTGCCGGTGCTACTCGCGTATTTTTTAATGCTTTATCAATTGCCGCACAGCGGTCTACCCTTAAGCGTACTCGCCGTCACCATAAGCGCGAGCACCGCTTTGTTTTGGTATCCGATTCATATTATGTTCGGTCAACGGCTTAAGGGCGACGAGGACAGCGAGGAGATCGGCAAGTTTTTCGCCTATCCGCAGTTTTTAGCCATCTTCGCGCCGCTCTTAGGCGCGGCCATCACCGTTTACGCCGGCTTTAATTATCTTTTCCTGGCCGCCGGAGCGCTTTATCTTGCCGGCCTGGTACCGCTTATTTGGATTACTGATTATAAACCGGCCGGCAATCTGCACCCGAAGAAGATTTTATTCTACCTGCGCCGCTATCCGATTTATGTCTGGACGGAAATAGTGGAAAACATGCGCGAGGACGCCGAGGCCTACCTCTGGCCGATTTTCGTTTACTTGAGCTTAGGCAGCATGGCCGCGATCGAAGGCAGCGGCGCGCAGGCCTCTATCGGTTCGTTCGCTAAAGTCGGTTTAGTGTCGGTCGGCACGGTCAGCACGCTCGCCGCCCTCGGCTCGAGCGCCGCGGCCCAGG
>JAJYMT010000079.1:0-4244 GCA_021786695.1 bacterium | reverse complement strand
AAAATCAATAAAGCGATTTTATTCAAGGCCGGTGCCGTACTGGTATCGTTTTCCTGGCTGGCCAGATATTTCATCGCCAGCCCTTCATATTACTACCTGCTAACGGTTTATGCCTCACTCGCCGGCGCGGTGCTGCTGATACCGTTCATGTCGCTGATGTATTCACTCGCCAAAGAAAGAAATCTGGAAGAGTTTATTATCTTCCGCGAAATTCCGGTAGTGCTCGGGCGCAGTATGGTTTATGCCCTGGCGGCAATTTTTGTCGTTAGTTTCAAATCGGTTTTTGTTATAATGGCATTAGTGGTATTGTGGTTTTTATTTTTCTCGCCAAAGGATTTTATGGCGACTAAATCGGTATAGATTATGTGGCTGTTCGCGACTATCGGATCATATTTCATCAATGCCGGCGTCTATGTCGCCGACAAGTTTTTGCTGTCCAAACGGATCCACTCCTCGATCGTCTACGCTTTCTATGTCGGCATCTGGAGCATCTTCAATTTCGTGATTCTGATCTTTGATCCTTATTTGCCAAACTGGCACTGGCTCGCTATTGATCTGTCGGCCGGCGCGCTGTTTCTGTTCACCATGGTGTTCTGGTACAAGGCGCTCCATCAGTCAGAGGCGACGCGGGTGGTGCCGGTCGTCGGCAGCTTGGTGCCGGTATTCAGCTTGTTGTTGTCTTTTTTGTTCTTGGGTACCAGCTTGTCAAAACAGGAGGCGGCGGCCTTCATCGTGCTCGCTATCGGCGGGGCGCTGATCTCGGTCAAACGCACCAAGATGTACCTGCCGAGCTGGGTCTCGCGCCGGGTGCACGAGATTCTGGGCAGCATCCACGCCGAGTACCAGCCGACCACGCGGCTGATCCAGAACTCGATCATCTCGGCCTTCTTCTTCGCCGCCTATTACGTGTTGATGAAATATATCTTTTTGCATCAGCCCTTCATCGGCGGTTTTGTCTGGTCGCGGCTCGGCACTTTCCTGGGGGTAATCGCCATTCTGTTCGTGCCGCGCTGGCGAGAACTGATCGCCGCCTACCGGCATGACGAGCAGCGCAAAACCAGCGTATTTTTTTTCCTGGTGGTGCGCGTCGCCGCCGCGGTCGCCTTCATCTCGCTCAATTGGGCGATCAGCATGGGCGACGTGGCGCTGGTCAACGTGCTCCAGGGCACGCAATACCTGTTTCTGATCGTCTTGGTCTTGATTTTATCCGTTAAGTTCCCGAAGATATATAAGGAAGAGCTTGGCAGGGAGGTATTGATGCAAAAAATCGTCGGGGTGATTCTGGTGAGTTTGGGGCTGTATTTGCTGATGTAGAAAAAATTCTGAATTACGAATTTATAATTTTGACTGAATTTTTAATGATTTAATTTTGAATTAAATTAGAAACTCTAAATTAAAAATTGATTCAAAATTCGGAATTAAAAATTAGAAATTAAAGGGTCAGTATGTTTTATCTGCTACTAATTTTTGTTATTCTTTTTACTTTTTTAGCCATCAAACGGTTGGAGTTCTCCGTCCAGCTTCTCATTTTCGCTTTGCCCGCTTATCTGATTCGATTTAATATCGGGCCACTGCCATCGAATATCCTGGAGGTGATGATCTGGGTCGTTTTTTTGGTTTGGTTCTTCGCGAACTTTTCCGAATTAAAAGCGAACGTCATCGAATCATTTAAAAGATTGTCGGGGAGGTCTGCGGACGGTAGAATAAAAATTGATTATCCTTTTGGAACGGAATTGATTTTGCTTGTCGTGATCGGCTTTGTCGCCGCGGGCGTGGCCGGTTTTTCCAATGCCGGACTGGGCATCTGGAAGGCCTATTTTTTCGAGCCGGCGCTATTATATATAGTGGTAATAAATGTTTTTACATCTCCTGTCATTCTGAGCGGAACGCAGCGAAGTGAAGAATCTATAATAGATGGACAAACATATCATAGATCCTTCGCTGGTGCTCAGGATGACAAAATTAAATATATCCTCTGGCCGCTTTGTTTTTCCGCGCTGGCGGTTTCGCTCGTCGCGGTTTATCAGAAATTAACCGGCGATCTGATCGATAATCCGTATTGGGCGGCCGCGGCCACGCGCCGCGCGGTTTCTTTTTTCGGCTATCCGAACGCGGTCGGGCTGTATCTGGGGCCGCTGATCCTGCTGTTCATCGGCTGGCTCGGTTATGCCAGATTGGTCTGCCGGGCGCCGAAAAAATTTCAGGTCGTGATCGCTTCGTCGATTGCGCTGTCGTTCATCGCCATTGTCTTTGCCAAATCATCCGGTGCGCTGCTCGGCGTCTCGGCCGGCCTGGCCGTATTTTGTCTGCTTGCAAATAGGCGCGCGCGCCTGGCGATCATCTCCATCGCCGCACTCGCGGCCATCGGTTGCGCGGCCATACCTTTGGCGCGCCACAGCGTGGCGGATAAGATATTGCTGCGCGATTTTTCCGGCACGGTGCGCCGGATCGGCTGGAACGACACCTGGCAGATGCTTTCGGATGGACGGCTAGTATTCGGCGCCGGCCTGGCCAACTTCCAAGCCGCGGTCAGACCGTATCATCAGCGAGGGTTTTATATAAGCGACGGCACACCGGATTTCTGGCAGCGCCTGCCGGCCGACGCCGCTCTGCGCGCGCGCGCCTGGCAGCCGCTCGAGATCTATCTCTATCCGCATAATATCTTTTTGAACTTCTGGAGCGAGCTCGGGTTCGCCGGCCTACTGCTGTTTATTTGGATCATCGGGAAATACTTATTCGTTTCAGTCCAAAATCTAAAATCCAAAATCAAAAATCAGGATGGACAACAGTATTATTTAACACTAGGTTTAATGGCCGCTATGGTGGTTGTGGTAATTCACGGTCTCGTAGATGTACCGTATTTTAAGAACGATCTGGCGGTAATGTTTTGGTTGCTGATAGCGATGCTGGCCTTTATTGATTTACGCAACAAAGAAGTTAAACAATCATTATGAACAACATGGAAAAAGCATCAGGTTTGAAAAATCAGGAAAAGCCGAGAATAATCGGCGGCGCAGAAGATGCCTACCAAAAAGTTCGCAAGTCGTGGGATAAGAATAAGCTCGGCTTGGTTGAAAAACAATTAGAGAAAAGGATAACCGTGGACGTCGTGGACCGGCAGGGCCGCCGGTTGAAAATTGAGGGCAGATTTATCAACCCAAACCCTGAAGGCGCGAAGCAGAAACAAACCTTGGCGATAATTCCCGGCTGGGGTTCGGATTGCGACGGCGTGGCCGATTTTGCCAAACACATCGCGCTGAACGGTGAGCGGCCGGTGGTGACGATTTCCATGCCAGGTTCTGGCAGATCGGATAACGCACCAAAAGAGTGGCTGGAAGAGAAAAATTTTGATAATGAAGGGTTTGTGGCGATGCAGGCGATCCGGCAGATAAAAACCGCCGGCGGTGGTTCGGAAGACGAGGAGATTGCGGTGCTCGGACATTCGATGGGCGGGATGATCGCCGCCGAAGTCGCGCGGCAAAACCCGGATCTGGTCAAGACGCTGGTGCTGGCGCATACGGCCGGAGTCGAGAAAGAATCAGAAGCCGGTTTGATCGCGCGATTTACCGCCAACGCCGCCAAAGAGAGCGCTGATTATCTGAAAAAATGGATCGAGAGCGGTTTTGATGAGGAGTGGGGCAGACAGGTGCTCAAACATTTTTCCGTAGCAAAAGACATCGGCAAAAACGTGTTTACGGACAGGGATCGATTGATGCAACACTTCATCAAGAAAGAAGTAGGCGTGTTGGCGAGAGGCGGAATCAAAGAAATTTTAAAAGAGTTCAGGGGAAATCTGATCACCGTATCAGGAACCGATGAACATTTATTTTCGCCGGATCAGACCGATGATTTGAAGTCGGCTGCCGTTAACGCGCTCTCTTCCGAAGCGATCATTTCAAACTTAAGCAAACATAGTGACGTTATCGCGCGTGCCGACCAAGAGGCGATTTTGGTCGCGCATAAACTCGACCGCCTGTAAATTAAATAAATCGCCATCATTGATTTATCGCGTAAAAATGCTAAGATAAAGCAACCTGTTATTTTTTTACACCGTCGGCTGGATGTTGATATTAACCGTGACTATTTTCATCGGGCATTTAGCTATAAAATAATTATTCAAGAAGATGGAAAAAATATATAATAAATTAGTTCGTGATAGGATCCCGGAAATTATTGCCAGTGAAGGCAAAACAGTGAAAACAAAAATTTTAAGCAAAGAATAATTTTTAATTGAATTGTTCAAT
>JAJYMT010000075.1 GCA_021786695.1 bacterium | reverse complement strand
GATCTCAAAGAAAAAATTAAAACCCATCAGATCGTCGGCCTGGTTTGCGCGCTCGCCGCGGCGACCGCTTTGGCGGTCATCACCGATAAATAGACAGGCCGTCTCAAAAATAATTTTCTGCCGTAATTGGCCATCTTCGCGCAGAAACTATTTTTGAGACGAACTCTATGTTTTATGAATAAGATAAAATTGACAATTCTGCTCACGGTTCTGATCGACGTGATCGGCTTCGGCATCGTCATTCCGGTGATGCCCTTTTACGTCCAGTCGTTCGGCGCCAAGGCCTTTACCATAACTCTGCTGTTCGCGGTCTTCGCGTTCTTTTCTTTTTTTTCCGGGCCGGTGATGGGCGCGCTCTCGGATCGGATCGGCCGCCGCCCCATCCTTATCGCGAGCATCATCTCCACCTCGCTCGGCTGGCTGGTGTTTGCCGGCGCGCGCAGCATTGCCATGCTTTTTGTCGGACGGATCATCGACGGCCTGGCGGCCGGCAACATCGTGACCGCCCAGGGATACCTGGTCGACATCGCCAAGGACGACAAGGAGCGAACGACCAATCTGGGGCTGATCGGCATGAGTTTCGGCATCGGCTTCATCGTCGGGCCGCTCTTGGGCGGGCTATTAGGCACGATTTCACATACTCTGCCTTTCTGGTTCGTCGGCGGTCTCGCGGCCATGAACGCCATTTCGGCATATCTGTTTTTGCCGGAAACCAATCGGGGCGCGGCCAAGAACGGCGCCCTGAAACTCAATCCGTTCGCTCCGCTGGTCCGAGCCGCGGCCGACAAGACGCTATTTTTCGGCTATCTGGTCTGGCTGCTCTTCATGATCGCCGTGGCCGAGATGCAATCGATCATGGCGCTCTACCTTTTCAGCGCTTACGGCTTCCAGGAGTTTGCCACCAGCTTGTTTATGACCGGTACGGGAATCATGGTGGCGCTGAACCAGGGCCTGGTCCTGAAAAGGTTTTGGTTGAAATATTTCAGCGAGCACAACCTGGGTTTTTGGACGCTTCTGGCGAGCGCGGCCGGATTCATCTTTTTGGACAGCGGCATATTTTATTTTTTCATTTTCGGCTTTGTGGTCACGGCTTTCAGCCAGTCGCTGCTGCGGGTAGTTCTGACCAGCCAGGCGGTGGCTCTGGCCGAGCCGGCGCGCAAAGGCGAGACCCTGGGGGTGATGAATTCGCTCACTTCGGCCGGTATGATTTTCGGCCCCGTTATCGCCGGCGCGGCTTTCGGCCTCTGGCGCGGCCTGCCGCTTTTGATCAGCGCGATATTGATGCTTCTGGCTTTTTTCGTGGCGCTTGCCAAGCGCCGTTCGCTTGCCGTCGCCTTGAGCAACGATCCGGCAACCGGCGCCCTGATATAATAAATTCTATCGGAGCGAAGCTCCGATAGAATTTAGAAGCGGCGCGCTTGTAATTTATGGCTGGATTTCGCATAATACCAGTAAGCAGTGATTGATCGATCATTATATAAAGGAGGGGGTCGGAGATGAAGAAAAGGAGGATGACGCTCAAGGAGCGGCTGAGGGTGCGAAAGACGGCCGAACAGGTGCGCGAGCGCCAGAAGGCCAGGGAGAAAGAGCTGGCCCCCAAGAAGGCGGCCATCGAGAAGAAGTTCAAACACCTGCGGATCACCGGTCCGACCGCCGCGGAAGACGAGGCCAAGAAACGGCTCGAGGCGACGCGGGCGCTCGAGCAGGCCTGCAAAGAGCTGAACCGGGCCGCCAAGAAGCCGCGCGCAATGCCCATGATGCGGACGCTCGATGACATCATCGCCTACCTCGAAAGCCAGTGTCTGGGCGACGGGAGATGCGGCTGCGAGGGCACGAATCGCCTGTTGCCCCGCGAGTACAAGCCCCTCCGGGCGGCCTGAACGGGGGGCATCATGGGAAAACTGATAACCGATCTTTTCAAGCCAGGGAGAATCAGGGGCGCGAGAACGATCAAGTCGCCTGCCAACGACGCCTACCTAAAATCGGTAGAGCGGACCAGGCAGGAGGTCAGGGACAAGCGGCGCCGGACGCCGGAACAGGTGCGCAGAACGCTCATTCCGATCGGCGCTTAGCCGGAAGCGGGAGAAACTCTCCCGCTTTTTTAATTACATAAATCCCCACCGCTTGCGGTGGGGTGCAGCCCCCCGCGAGGAGCGGGGATTCATTCCCCGCTCCGAGCTCTTTCTAAAGGGGGAAGTATTGAAGGGGGAACCCCTTCGCGCAAAGCGCAAGGGTTTCCCCCTTCAATATTGAATTATATAATTGAATTGCTTTCGGCCGCCCAAAAAGCTACAATGATGGTATATATTATGGAAACAAAGACAGAACAAAAACGAACCCACGGCTTTATTTCGGTATTTTTCGCGCTGCTTGGAAACACGGTGATCACGGTGATCAAATTTTTCGGTTTCTATCTCTCCGGCTCGAGCGTGCTTTTTTCCGAAGCGGTCCATTCTTTTGCCGACACCATGAATCAGTCGCTTTTGATGGTCGGCATAAAAAAATCCGCGAAAAAGGCGGACGAGGAATTCGTCTACGGCTACGGCCAGGAAAGATTTCTCTGGGCGCTCATCTCCGCTTGCGGCATTTTTTTTCTGGGCGCGGGCGTGACGGTTTCACAAGGCATCGAAGCGCTCCGGCATCCCAAGTCGATCGAACTCAGTCCGCTGATCTTTGCGATCCTGATCATTTCTTTCATTTTAGAGTCGTTTTCTTTTTATACCGCCTGGCACGAACTGCGGGCGAGCAGCAGCGGCTCGGTCGCGAATTCGTTCAAGCACGGCGATCCGACCACCATTGCGGTGCTGTATGAAGACGGCATCGCCCTGCTCGGCGTCTTGGTCGCGCTCGTAAGCATCATCCTGTCGCGCGCCACCGGCAATCATTACTGGGACGGCATCGGTTCGATAGTCATCGGCCTGATGCTCGCCGGCATCGCCGTTATGCTCATCAACAAGAATCGCGGTTTTTTGATCAAACGGGCCATACCGGAGGAGATAAAGGAGCGCGCGATCGAGATACTCAAGGCCGACCCGGTGGTCGAGAAGGTGCTTGACTTCAAATCCGCGGTGCTCGATATCGGCAGTTACCGGATCAAATGCGAAGTGGAGTTCAACGGCTCGGCCCTAATGAAGGAGATCTATAAAAGCGTCTCGCTCAAAGAAGAATTTGAAAAGGTCAGCGAGGACTATGAAGAGTTCAAGAAATTTTTCGTCGAAAATATCGACCGCCTGCCGCGCCTGATCGGCAAGCGGATCGACGAGATAGAAAAAAAGATAAAAACGGAAATTCCCGGCATCATCCACATCGATATCGAGATAAATTGAGGCGGTCCGGGCGCTTCTTGCTTAGGCGTTTTAATCAAGCTACAATTGATTTATGGATACTGACGAACGGATTATCGCCACAAGCGAAAGTAACAGCGACAAGGCGCTGGACCAGACGCTGAGGCCGCAGACACTGGCCGAATACGTCGGCCAGCAGAAGATCAAAGAGAATCTTTCGATCCTCTTGGAGGCGGCTAAAAAACGCGGCCAGCCGGTCGAACATATCCTGCTTTACGGCGCGCCCGGCCTGGGCAAGACCACTTTGGCGCACGTGATTGCCAACGAACTGGGCGCCAACATCCGGGTGACCAGCGGCCCGGCGATCGAAAAGACCGGCGACCTGGCGGCGATCCTCACTAATCTGTCTGAGGGCGACATTCTGTTCATCGACGAAATCCATCGCTTAAACCGCGGGGTGGAAGAGATACTTTATCCGGCGATGGAGGATTACGCGCTCGATATCGTGATCGGCAAGGGGCCGTCGGCCCGCACTCTGCGCATCGACCTACCGCGCATCACCATCATCGGCGCCACCACCAAGGCGAGCTTGCTTTCGGCGCCGTTGCGCGATCGCTTCGGCATGACTTACCATCTTAATTTTTACGAACTCTCGGACATCGAAGACATCGTGAAGCGCAGCGCCGGCATCTTGAACATCAGGCACGAACCGGAGATGGCGGCGGAAATCGCCAAGCGCTCCCGCCGCACACCGAGGGTCGCCAATCGCCTGCTCAAGCGGGTGCGTGATTACTGCGAGGTCAAGGGCGATGGAGTGCTCTCGCGCGACCACTGCTTCAACGCCTTTGCCATGCTCGAGGTGGACGAGTCGGGCCTCGACTCGGTCGACCGCAAGATCATCGAATTGATCATCGACAAATTCGCCGGCGGCCCGGTCGGTCTGAACACCATCGCGGCCGCGACCGGCGAGGACATGGCCACCATCGAAGAAGTATATGAGCCCTACCTGATCCAGCTGGGGTTTCTCGACAGAAGTCCTCGCGGCCGGATCGTCACCGATATCGCCTATAAGCACCTGGGCAGGAAAAATACGCGGAAACAGGAAAAGCTGGTTTAAAGGCAAAAGGCAAAATTGAAGTAATTATTCCATCCCGCGAAGCGGAACTCCATAATTTTTCAATAATTTTACATTTTGATTTTTACATTTTGATTTATTTTCATGTCCCTCCCCCTTTCCATCTTTCTCTATATCTATCTCGCCTTCCTGGCGATCTGGCTGGTTTTCAGCGCCGCCGCGATTTTCCATATGCTCAAATTCGGATTCAAGACCCCGGCCACCCTCATCGTCACCGTGAGCTATCTGGCGGTCTCGGCCATAATTTTATTCGCTTCCGCCGTCTATGCCAGCCAGATCGACTGGCAGAAAAGAATCTCGGTGTTGCCCTGGCTGGAGGCGGATAACCGCTACGAACTAATTACCAAATAATATGCTTTCAATGCTGCGGTTGCCCGATCAGCTGCCCGACGAACAAATAGTCAAGATCCTGCGACGGGACATCGTCATCCTGGTTAAAAAGATTTTTTTGTTCATGATGCTGGTGTTGTTTTTCCTGCTGTTTGCGTTCATCATGTATACGCAAGTCCCGGAGATCCAGGAAAGCGACATTTTTCCGGCGCTAGTACTCGGGTCCTTCGCTTATTTTTTGTTCGCCTGGCTGTTTTTCTTTTTTTCTTTCATCGATTTTTACCTTAACGTGGTGGTGATCACCAACGAGCGGATCATCAACATCGAACAGCAGGGATTTTTTTCCCGCACCATCTCGGAACAGCGTCTGTTCCGCATCCAGGACGTGACCAGCGAGGTGGTCGGCGTCTGGCCGACGGTTTTCAAATACGGCAAGGTCTACGTGCAGACGGCGGCGGAAAAAGAACGGTTCATCTTCGAGCAGATACCGGACCCGAACGGCGTACGCGACCTCTTGATCAAATTGGCGGAAACGGACCGCGAACGCGCCGGCAAGGAACTACTGGCGGAAGAAAAATTCGTGGGAGCGATATGAAATTAAGCGACTTTGATTACGATTTGCCGAAAAATTTGATTGCGCAAAAGCCGGCAAGCCCGCGAGACCGTTCGCGGCTTTTAATTTTAGAGAGGAAGAGCGGCAAGATCGGGCACCGTTATTTTTATGACCTGCCGGATTACTTGCGTGCGGGCGATCTGTTGGTGCTGAATGACACCAAGGTGATGCGGGCGCGCCTCGCGGGCCGGCGCGCGGAAACCGGCGGCAGGGTCGAAGTTTTTTTGCTCAAGAAAATGAAGGGCGGTAATTGGCAGTGCCTGGTCGGCGGACCAAGTCGTAAAGAAAATTTGGAAATACATTTCGAACGCGGGCTCAAGGCGAAAATCATCTCCAAAAAAGATGATGGCACCTGGCTGGTCAGATTCAACTTAACCGGCGCAAAATTTTTACGGCTGGTCGAAAAAATCGGCCAAGTACCGTTGCCGCCGTACATAAAAAAGTCATCGGTTAAGGACAAGGATAGCTATCAGACCGTTTATGCTAACGAGAAAAAAACCGGTTCGGTCGCCGCGCCGACCGCCGGCCTGCATTTTACGCCCGCACTGCTCAAGCGTCTTGAAAAAATGGGCATTGAAACCGCTTTCGTCACCCTGCGGGTCGGACTGGGAACTTTCGCGCCGGTGAAGACGGGGCGGATCGAAGACCACAAGATGCACCAGGAGTATTATCAAGTCAGCAAAGCAGCCGCAAAAAAAATCATCAGGGTGAAAAAAGAGGGACGCAGAGTCATCGCCGTCGGCACTACCAGCGCCAGGGCGTTGGAAAGCGCCATCGATAAAAAAATGTTACGCGTTGCGCGTTATGCGCCGCGTGATTTGTCCGGCTGGACCGGCATCTTCATCCGTCCCGGCTATAAATTCAAAGTAGCGGACGCGCTGATCACCAACTTCCATCTGCCCAAATCGACGCTCCTGATGCTGGTTGCGGCTTTCGCCGGCCAAGGGGAAAAGAGCAAACGGAGCGGTTTGAAAAAAATCAAACGCGCTTACCGCGAGGCCGTCGAGGGAAAATACCGTTTTTTCAGCTACGGAGATGCGATGCTGATCGTCTGATGGCGGTCTGCCCAGGTTGACTTAAAACGGGGAAAAATGTTAATCTATGTTTGTCTAAAGCACTTGAAGGGGCAATCATATTGAACGAAAATTGAAAAAAATATCAGTTAACCTGCTGGTATTTTTTGCAAAAGTAATCATTTTCACAAAACGGCTGCTGACCGTCTTTTTTGTTGGCCTGGTCTATCGGCCGGGCCGGGCGGTTCTAAGATGGATTTTTTACAAAATAGTCGTCAGGATTTACCGCACCTATCTTTCGGCGTTGAAAAAAATCGGTTGGTCCGGCTTCAGGGAAAACGTCCCGGCTTTTATTTTAGACCAAAAATTGGCGCATGTAATCGTGGTCGGACTGACGGCCGTATTCATTTTTTACAATCTGACCGCCAGCTCCAGGGCGCAATCGATCGATTCATCCGGCGGCAAGACGATCCTGGAGGGCCTGGTGCAAAGCGAATTCGGCACCCAGGAAGAACAGCAGCTGATTGAGGAATTTTTCGACCAGGAGGCGGTTATTTCGCCGACTCAGCAGAAATATCTCGATTCGCTCGGCGCCGTTCGCGAACAGCCGGTGCCGGAATTGAATCCGGACGAAGGGTCGGGATTGGCGCAAAATGAAACGCCGGGAGCGGTCAAAGAGGATTTTTCGGGCATCGGTAAGACCAAAATTTTACGCAGGGAGGTCGTGAATTATTCGGTGGAAGACGGGGATACGGTTTCGACCATCGCGGAAAAGTTCGGCATCTCGGTCAACTCGATCCTGTGGGCCAATAACTTGAGCGCTTACAGTTTGATCCGGCCCGGCGACTCGCTGGTAATCCTGCCGGTGTCGGGAGTGATCCATCAGGTAGCCAAGGGCGAGACCTTGAAAGCGATCTCGAACAAATACGGCATCGATGAGGCGCTGATCCGCGAGTTCAATGAACTCAAGGGCGACCAATTGGCCATCAGCCAAAAGATCGTCATTCCGGGCGGCCGCAAGGAAAGTTTCAACGCGCCGAGATCCGAAGCGCGGTCCGGCATCGCCCTGCTGAAGGATTTGTTCAAGATCAAGGACAGCGGCAGAAGCGAACGCAAAACATTATCCGGCAACAAGATGGCTTGGCCGACGGTCGGTTATCGCATCACCCAGTACTTTACCTGGAGGCACTTCGCCATCGATATCGCCAACAAGATCGGCACGCCGATTTACGCCTCCGACGCCGGCGAAGTGGAATCGGCCGGCTGGGGCCGCGGCTACGGCAACCAGGTGCTCGTGGATCATGGCGGCGGCAAGAAAACCCGCTACGCCCATATGTCGAAAATTTTGGTGCGCCCCGGCCAAGATGTCGACAAAGGAGAGTTGATCGGTCTGATGGGTTCGACCGGCTGGTCCACCGGCCCGCACGTGCACTTTGAGGTGATCATCAACGGCGCCAAACGGAATCCGCTGAATTACGTGAGATAGGACCTATGATTTGCCGATCTGCAATTTTTAATCGATAATTTAAAATTGAGAATTGAAAATTACCGTTTGCGGGTTTATGCTCGCCTTATAATTTGGTTATATATAATCTATGTTAGGTAGAATTTTATTGGGACTGATCGGTATCGCCATCGGCACCGGCATGGTGATGAAGACCGAGGGGCTGGTCAGCGCTTTCGGCCCGATTTATTTTTTTGATAAGTATCTGGGCGCGGAGGGCGGCACCCGCCTCGGCTACAAGCTGATCGGCTTGTTCATAATCTTCATCTCGGTCCTGATTGCGACTAATATGATTGACGGCTTTCTGCTGTGGATCCTCGGCCCGATCATCAGACACCAGGCGCCGGGCTGAAAAAAACAGTTGACTCCGGGGATGTAGCTCAGTTGGTAGAGCACCTCGTTTGCAACGAGGGGGCCAGGGGTTCGAGTCCCCTCATCTCCACTTAAATCTATCCTTATCTATTTATATCTATTCTATGCCAACAGTAAATATTTTCTACAAGGATTTGGGAAAAGAAACAGGGTTGCAATTATTAGTAGATGGTCTTAAGGACTGCATTGCCCAAGAATTAACTTGCGGAGACATTAAATTGAAACCAAGCGAAATAAGTATCCGTCTTATTAAGATTAACGGCGGCGAAATGATTGGTGCTGTGGAGGTCGAGATAGTTGCACATTTTTTTACGGAAAGAATAAAAAATCAGGACGAAATTTGTTTAAAAATTATGGATTATATACACAAAGAAAATCCTTCACTGGGAGAAGTTAAAGTTTGGTTGCAACTTTCTGAATTGGGTCATAGCTGGAAGGAGTAATTATCCAGAGAGGGCCAGCTTTTGTGTATTACTTGGTTCCGGCCAACACAGACGAGGTCTATCAAAACACAACCACCCCTCCTTTATTTTAAAGGAGGGGTGGTTTTTTTTGCTGCGCCCTACTCAAGCATTTAGGGGGTCTGTCGCCGCTATAATTTTAGCTGCGTAAACGTGCCGGAGCATCATTCCCCTAATTAGAATAGTAATCTTAAATAGAGCTCAAAAAGCAGGCGGCGACAGACCCTAAACTACTTTTAGTAGGTCGGGGTGGCAATGTAGGTCAGTACATTGGAATAATCGCCGGTTTCCTGCAGGGCCGTGATCTCAATCCGATAAGCGACTTTGGCCATGCCCTTGTCCTGGGTGCTTCCGTCGGACGGGCCGGTGTGCATCAGTACTTCGACCGGCGTGGAGGTGGCAAAGCCCTTCCACAGGTTAGTGCCGAAGTAATCGCCGGCGGTCAGGGTGCCGTCATCCGAGGTGAAGCCGAAGTGGCCGTAGGTCCATTCGGCGTCAAGCGAGCCAGTAGGCGCTGCCCAGGCCTGGGGCGCGGTCGAGGTGCCGTCGACGAACGAGTCGATGTCCGAACCGCCGGAAGAGGTCAGGTTCTGATTCTGCTGTACCGTCACCACGTAGCCGTTCTTGGCGTTGGTCGTTACCCGCAATTCCTGGCCCATGATCGAAGTCGAGGCGACCGTCAGGGTGCCGAAGGCCAGGGTGGTGGTGGCCGAAGCGCGGGTGGTGTTGGCGCCGTTGACGTTGGTACTGGTCGCCAGCGGCCGGATCTCGAAAGTCAGGGCGGAGGAAACGCTGGCCGAGACGTCGACATTGTCGATGATCGCCACCATCACGTCCACATTTTCAATCACGGTTCCGCCTGCTTGATGGGAGGAAACGTTGATTGATTGGCTGCCGGCCGCGGCCGGATTGGTGATGCCGGTCAAGATGATGGTTTTCGAACCGCTGGCTACGGCGCCGGTGGCGGTGCAACGGGCGGTCTCGGTATTGGGAGCCGAGGCAGTCATCGAAGCCGGGCAAGTGATCGCGCCGAAAGTGACGTCGCCGAAAGGCAGCGGCATCGCCACCTCGAAGTACTCATTCAACACCAAGGGCGTGTTGTGGGTGAAGACGATGGTGTGGGTGGCGGCCACGCTGCGATCCGAGTCGCTCAAGGTGTCCTTGGCGTTGGTCAGCGAAGCGGCGTTCGATACCGGTACCGCGCCGTAAACCGCCAAGAGCGAAATCATCGCCAGGATCGAGATGATTTTTTTATTATTTCGCATAGGGGCAAAATTTACTTCGTCAGGAATCGCCCGGACCGACGAGGCCCGAGTCGCGATAGTTTAGTTTGCGTCCGCGAAAATACGTTCCGCGTTGATTTCCTGACAAAGTTAATTAATTATCTGAACAACAATTCATACATCCGTCCGGAGATCGACCCGCCCGGCGCGCTGGTGTGCCGCGCCGGCTCCGGTGCTTTGGGACGATTAGTCCCGATATATAAATTAATTGTTGTTGAAATGATTTCATAAGCGCTGCCATAGTGAA
>JAJYMT010000034.1 GCA_021786695.1 bacterium | reverse complement strand
GGTTTACGGTCTGTACGAACAGAGCTGGCAAGACGATTGGTTCGAATCGAAAGAGAAAAAAAAGGAATACCGGCAAAAGGGCAGGGACATCCTGAAGGTTTACTATGAAAAACATAAGGACAATTGGCCGGAGGTGAGGGCGACCGAGCAGGGCTTCAAATTAAAAATCGAAAGCGCCGGATCGTATTACACGGTTCAGGGACGGATCGATCGCGTAGATACTGTCGGGGGAAAACTCCGGCTGGTCGACTACAAGACCGGTTTGCCCAAGGACAAATTGACTTTTGAGGAAAAAGAACAACTCTTGATCTATCAGCTGGCGGCGCCGGACCTTTACCGCGAAGAGGTCGGCTCGCTGGTTTTCTATTATCTGGACAACAATACCGAGGTGGAATTTCTCGGCACTCCCCCGGAACTTCAGAAAATGAAGGAACAGATCATCACCGCGGTTGAAAAGATTAAAAAAGGCGAATTCCCGCCCAAACCGTCAATGCTCTGTAAGTGGTGCGATTTTTTCGATATCTGCGAGTATAGGCAGTCATAATCGTGTATTTATTATTTAGCCAATATTCGCTTGAAATAAATTGCATAAAATGGTAAATTATAAAGGATTTATGATTTAAGATTTATGATTTACGAGAGGAGCTTAAATATACCCGCATTCATTCTTAAATCTTAAATCCTAAATCGTAAATCTTACCGCGATGACTCTCCGCTCCTACCTAATATATATGTCCACTGCGACCGGCATCTGCTGGCTCGTCTGGTTGTTTGTGATTTTTTCAGTTAACCCCGAGACCGCCGGCATGTTCGGCTTAGTTCTTTTTTACCTTTCTTTTTTTCTGGCGCTGGCCGGTACGGCGGCAATCGTCGGTTTCGTCATCAGATTCATCGCGCTGAAAAAAGCGCTGGCTTTCCGCCTGGTCAGGGACGCTTTCCGCCAGTCGTTTTTATTCGCAATTCTGATTTCCGCCTCGCTCTTGCTGCTTTCAAAAAATCTGTTCAACTGGCTGAGTACGTTTTTTCTGATCGTCGGTCTCTCGGCGCTGGAGTATTTTATGATCAGTTATAAAAAGACGAATTAACACGGATTGTTGACGGATAAACACGAATCACGAATTCGTGATTCGTGAAAATTCGTTCCTAATTAGTGTTAATCCGTTCCCCACATGAAGGATAATTTACAAAAATTAAAACAAGATATTTTACAAAAACTATCTGAAGTAAAAGACGGTTCTGCTTTGCGCAATCTGGAAATAAAGACACTCGGGCGCAAGGGCGAACTCACGGAAATGCTCAGGAAGATAAATACGCTCGGCCTGGAAGAAAAAAAGATCGTCGGTAAATTGGCGAACGACATCAAGCTGGAGCTGGCTGGTAAATTCCGAGCCGCGGCTGAAGTGCTTGAAGGAGAAAGGAAAAATGAGTTCATCGATCTGACCTTGCCCGGAGAAAAAACGAAACGGGGCCACCTGCATCCGGTTACGATCCTCGAAAATGAACTTTCCGAATTGTTCAGTTCGTTGGGTTTTTCGGTTCTGTCCGGTCCGGAACTGGAGTCGGATTATTATAATTTTGAAGCATTGAACATCCCGGCCGATCATCCGGCGCGCGATATGCAAGATACTTTTTACGTAGCGCGAACCGGTGCGGAATTGACACGGGCTGACGCGGACGGCGCGGATTCCAACTTGTTGTTGCGGACGCACACCTCGCCGATGCAGGTGCGAGCGATGGAAAAATACGGCGCGCCGCTGCGCGTGATAATCCCGGGCCGCTGTTTCAGAAGCGAGGCGACGGATGCCAGGCACGAGCATACTTTTTATCAGCTGGAGGGCTTGATGGTAGACAAAAATATCAGCTTTACCGATCTGAAGGGGGTGCTCGAGGCGGTGGTCAGACGGCTGTACGGCGCCGAAACCAAATTACGGATGCGGCCGAAGTTCTATCCGTTCGTCGAACCGGGCGCCAATTTCGAGGCCACCTGTTTCTTGTGCCAGGGGCGCGGCTGCCGCGTCTGCAAGAATTCCGGCTGGCTGGAGATCGGCGGTTCCGGCATGGTGCATCCGAAAGTGCTCGCCGCCGGCCGGATCGATCCCAAGGCCTATCAGGGTTTCGCTTTCGGCTTCGGGCTGACCCGCCTGGCAATGCTCAAATACGGCATCAATGATATCCGTCTTTTCAACAGCGGAGACCTTAGATTTCTTGAACAATTTTAAATTAAAAATTTTAAATTTTAATTGAATTTGCAGTGATTGAATTTTAATTGAAATTGAGAAATTTAAAATTGATTTAAAATTTAGAATTTAAAATTTAGAATTATTATGTTACTCTCCCTGGATTGGCTTAAGGAATTCGTCAAACTTCCCAATTCGCTGGCGCCGCAAGACCTGGCCGCGCGGTTGACTTATCATACGGTCGAAGTGGAAAAGATAATAAACCAGGGCGATAAATATCGGTCGGTAGTGGTGGGCAAGATCCAAAAAATCGATAAACACCCCAACGCCGACCGGCTTCAGGTAGCTCAGGTAAGCATCGGCAAAGAAGTTCTCCAAATCGTCTGCGGCGCGCCCAATATCGAAGCCGGCCAATTGGTGCCGGTGGCATTACCGGGCGCAATCCTGCCTGCCTCGCCGGCAGGCGGGCCGAACGGCGCGGAAATCAAAGAGGCCGAAGTGCGCGGCGTAAAGTCGTCCGGCATGCTCTGTGCTCCGGATGAGCTGGGGTTGGGCGATGATCACTCCGGCATATTGATCCTGAAGTCGAACGCGAAAGTCGGCGAGCCGCTGGCCAAACACCTCGGGCTTCATGAAGTGATCTTGGAAGTCGACAATAAGTCGCTTTCCAACCGGCCCGATCTTTGGGGCCATGAGGGCATCGCCCGCGAGTTAGCCGCAATTTTTAACGTGAAATTTACTCCATTCGTTCCCAAGAAGCCGGTCGGGCTCAAAAACGCCGCTATGAAGATCGAGGTGAAAGTCGAGGCGCCGGAACTCTGTCCGCGCTACATGGCGGTCGCGATGACAGGCGTCAAAGTCGCGCCTTCGCCCGACTGGCTCAAGCGGCGGTTATCCGCGGTCGGTATGCGTCCGATCAATAATATCGTTGACATCACCAATTACGTGATGCTGGAACTCGGCCAGCCGCTGCATGCTTTCGACCAAAAGATGATTCAGGAAATCGTGGTCCGCCGCGCCAGGACAGGAGAAACAATCGAGACCCTGGACGGAGAAAAAAGGAAATTGACCGCCGATACTCTGGTAATCGCCGACAAGCATAAACCGGTCGCCATCGCGGGGGTGATGGGTGGGGCCTCAAGCGAGATCGGCGACGAAACGGCCGACATCATCTTCGAAGCCGCTAATTTCAATTATCGTTCAATCAGGCAGACCAGCACCCGCCTGGGCTTGCGCACCGAGTCGTCGGTCCGTTTTGAAAAAGGTCTTGACCCGAATTTGGCGGAGCGGGCGCTCGCGCGAGCGGTAGAGCTGGCAGTAAAACTCTGTCCGGAGGCGCGCCTGGCAAGCGGAATAACGGACTTGCGCACGGCCGCGAGCAAGCCGAAGCAGATAATCCTGGATTTGAATTGGCTCGAGCGGTTCCTGGGCGCCGGCTTGAAGCCGACAAAAGTCGAAGAGATTCTTTTGAATCTCGGCTTTACAGTAAAAGCCAGGGAGAATGCTCTGGCCGTGACCGTCCCGAGCTGGCGCGCTACCCGTGACATTGAAAGCGAGGTTGATCTGGCGGAAGAGGTGGCGCGGATCCACGGTTACGATAATATCCAGGGCAGTTTGCCTCAGATCACAATCGCGCCGCCGGTTTTAGATACCGGCGTCAGCATGGAAAAAACCATCAAGAATAATCTGTCCGGCGCGGCCGCTCTTACCGAGGTACATAACTATTCTTTCGTCGGCGAGGAGCAGTTGAAAAAAATATTCATCGACTCCTCGGGCCACCTGCGCCTGTTGAATCCGCTTGCCAGCCAGCACGGACTCCTGCGGCAGAGCTTGGTGCCGGGCCTGCTTGAAAACATCAAGACCAACCAGCCGCGCTATGACGATATTGGAATATTCGAGATTGGTTCGGTTTTCTTGGCGGCCGAAGGCGAATTGGCGAGATCAAACACGGGCGGCAAGCTGCCGTATCAGGAGAAGCGCCTCGCCATCGCGCTCGCGGCCGGCGGCCGGCGTGATCTGCTCCGAGAAGTCAAAGGTATCCTGGAAAACGTGTTGCAACTTTTTAGTATGGCCGCCGAATGGCGGGGAAGCGAGATCAACCTTGGTTGGACCGACCCCCACGGCAGCGCCGAACTCTGGGTCTTGGGAAAACTGCTTGGTACGGTCAATATAATGAGTGCCAAGGCCGCCAAAAATTGCGGCATAAAAAAGTCGGCCGCGATCGGCGAGATAAACTTGACGCTTTGCGCCACCCTTGCCGCCAATCAGCCGCCGCCCGCCTTTGCGGAATACGAAAAATTTCCGCCGGTCATCCGCGATCTGTCTTTTGTGGTAAACGAAAAAATATCGTATAGTGATATCAGGCGGGAGATAGCCGGCTTCGATCCGCTCATCAGGTCGGTCGAGTTGTTCGATGTTTACCAGGGCGGCAAGCTGGGTGAGAAGAATCGCAGCTTGGCCTTCCGCATAGTTTATCAGGCGGATCGGACTCTTGTGTCCGCCGAGGCGGATGAATTGCAACAGCGCTTGGTCAAGCGCCTTGAAGAGAAGTTCGGGGCGAAGGTGAGGGACTTCTAAGCAGGATTTAAGATTTAGGATTTAAGATTTAAGAATAATCGAATTCGGGCGCCTTTTTTCTTAAATCGTAAATCTTAAATCATAAATCAAAGATTATGCAGCTATTACAAACAAGTGGAGACATCTTGAATATTGTAAAGGCCGCGGTGTACTTATTCGTCGGCATATTCTTCGCGGTTTTCATCTATTATCTCTCGATGATGATGCGGCAGATTTTCTTGGCGACCAAGGAGATGCGAGAGCGGATCCATAAAGTGGATAGTTTGATCACGGCCATCAAGGAAAAGATCGAACACAGCGCCTCTTATCTCTTGTTGATCGGCGAGGGTGTGAAAAAGCTCGCCGAACTGGCACTGAAGTATTGGGAGAAGGACAAAGAGAAGAAGGGGAAATCCAAGATTTAAGAATTATGATTTAAGATTTAAGAAGTTCATTCGATTTCATTTAAGGAGGTTGAGATGGAAAAACTGGAGAGGTGGTCGGGCCGGATAGGTTATCTCATCGTATGTTCTGTGATAATCGGCCTTATTCCGTTTTTGACCTATCCTAAGTGCGAGTCGTTTCACGGCTTTTGCCCCAAACACGGCTTGATGCTGGTTCCGGTATTTCTATGTCTGGTTGAAATCGTGCTTTGTTTCATTCTGCTGGTGAACGATCTCAAAGAAATCAGAAGGGATGCCAGGGAGAACCCGGAAATTTACGAGCAGGCGAGGAAAAATACCCTCGGCATCGGCTTGTCGCCGCGCGGGGGGATAAGTTTCGGCCTGGAAGTCGCCCGGCTCAAGGAAGAGAGGAGGAAAAAAATCAAGGAGCTATATCCGCAAGATACGCAAAACCCCGGCTCGCGATGAACCGGGGCTTTTCTTTTGTCATTCTGAATGAAGCGAAGCGGAATGAAGAATCTATGATGATATGTGATTTGTCGGTAAGCCGTATATTATAGATCCTTCGCTGGCCTGCCTCGCGTCGACTCTCCGCGAGTCGAGGCGGGCGCTCAGGATGACAGAGGATTATTATTTTTTGTATTCGCAGGTTTTGCTTGAACACTTCACCCCGTCTTTGGTTTCAACCAAGAGCGAGCCGCAGTCCGGGCATTTCTCGCCGGTCGGCTTGCTGGAAAAAGAGGTTTTGCAATCCGGGTAGCGGTTGCAGGCGTAGAAGATGCCGCGGCGGCTGCGTTTCTGCACGATTTCACCCTGACCGCAGACCGGACAGGTGATGCCGGTCGAAGAACCGTTGTCAGAGATGTTTTTGATATTTTTGCATTTCGGGTAATTGGAACAGCCGAGGAACGGGCCGAAGCGCCCGTTTTTGACCGTCATCGGCGAACCGCATTTCTCGCACACTTCGTCTTTATATTTTTCTTCCAACTCTTTGATTTTTTCCGATTTTTCCGCCGGCTTGCCGTCCGCACCCATGGATTTGATATTGCGGCAGGCCGGGAAATTGGAGCAGGCCAGGAATTTGCCGTAGCGGCCGGTCTTCACTATCATCGGCGAGCCGCATTTATCGCAAATTTCCTCGGTTTTAATTTCTGGCATAATGTCTGATTTCTGCACTTCGGCGTATTTGGTTTCCAGGTGCGCGCTGAATGGCTGATAAAATTCACGGATCACCGGCTGCCACTCGGTTGAACCTTCGGCGATGCGATCCAGGTTATTCTCCATATTGGCGGTGAATTCGAAGTCCACGATTTCGGGGAAGTGCTCGACCAACAGGTCGTTGACCGTGAAGGCGATCTCGGTCGGAGCGAGCTTCTTGCCCTCGTCCCGATTGACGTAGTTGCGCGCTTCGATAGTGGCGATGGTCGGCGCGTAGGTCGAGGGGCGGCCGATGCCGAAGCGCTCGAGCGCTTTGACCAGGCCGGCGTCGGAATAGCGCGCCGGCGGCTTGGTGAAGTGCTGGTCGCGGTTCAATTTTTCCAGATCGAGCCGTTCGTCCCGGCTCACGGCGGGCAACTCCAGTTCCGAGGACTTTTCCGGATAAATTTTCAGGTAGCCGTCGAATTTCAATACCTGGCCGGTGGAGCGGAACTGGTATTTGGTCGCGCCGGCCTTGGCGGCATCGATGTCAATTTCCGTGGCCAAGAGTTCGGCGTCCGGCATCTGGCTTCCGAGCGCGCGCTGCCAGATCAGTTTGTATAATTTGTATTGGTTGGGGTTGAGCGAATCCTTGATCGCCTCCGGCGCGCGGCTGGCATCGGTCGGGCGGATCGCCTCGTGCGCTTCCTGCGCGCCCTTGCTCTTGGTCTTGAAGCGGCGGGCTGAGGTGAGAGAATATTTTTCACCCAAGGCGCTCGAAAGATAATCCCTGGCTTCGGCCAGGAACTTTTCCGAGAGATTGAGCGAGTCGGTGCGCATATAGGTGATCAAGCCGACCTGGCCGTAGCCGGGGGTCGCTACGCCTTCGTAGAGTTGCTGGGCAAGCATCATGGTCTGTTTGGCCGAAAAGCCGAACCAGCGGTTGGCGGTCTGCTGAAGAGTGGAGGTGGTGAAGGGCTTGGGCGCGCTCCGTTTGACCGGTTTTTGATCCACTGCCGCGACTTTGTATTCGGCGCCCTCAAGTTCGGCCAAAATCCTTCCGGCCTGGTCGCCCGCCTTGATCGCCAATTTATCAACCGTCGCCCCGTCTATTTTAGAAAGCCGGGCCAAGAGCCGTTCTTTTTTTTGCGTCAGCAGATCGGCTTCGATCGTCCAGTATTCATCCGGTTTGAATTTCAAAATTTCCCGTTCGCGCTCCACGATCAGCCGCACCGCCACCGACTGCACCCGGCCGGCAGACAGCCCCTTGGCCACCTTTTTCCATAAAAAAGGCGAGAGTTTGTAGCCGACCAGCCGGTCGAGCACGCGGCGCGCCTGCTGGGCGTCCACCATCGCCATGTTCAGGTCGCGCGGATTTTCAAGCGCCGACAGGATTGCCTCTTTGGTGATCTCGTGGAAAGCGATGCGCTCGATCACCGCCTTTGAATCCTCGAGTCCGAGCGCCTTGATCAGGTGCCAGGAGATCGCCTCGCCCTCGCGGTCTTCGTCGGAAGCCAGAATCACCCGCTTGGCTTTGGCCGAGAGTTTTTTCAGATTGGTGACGGTTTTTTTGGCCTTGAGCGGCACGATGTATTTCGGTTCAAAGTCGCCGTCGACATCGATGCCCAGCTGGCTTTTCGGCAGATCGCGGATATGGCCGAAAGAGGACTCAACCTTAAAATCACCGCCTAAAAAGCGGGAAATGGTCTTGGCTTTGGTCGGTGACTCGACGATGACTAAATTCATAGGACAAATTAACACGAATTATTAACGAATTTCCACGAATCACGAATTCGTGATTCGTGTGCATTCGTCACCCATTAGTGTTCATTCGTATATTGTCGCTATCGCGCCAAAACATACATCATCCCGCCCAGATTTTTTACCGTGCCGCGCATCTCCATCAATACCAGTTCGCTCGCGACCGCGGCGGACGATAGGCCGGAGCGGCGGACTATTTCATCGATGTGCCGCGCCTCGCGACTTAAAAAAGGAAGGATGCGGCCTTCCGATTCCGATTGCGGTTCCGTATTTTTCTTGTGAGTATAGTCAGTCAGCAAGGATAAGTCAAGAGCGGAGAGGATGTCAGCCGCTTCCGTTACGGCCGTGGCGCCCTGTTTGACGAGCGCCAGCGTGCCGGCTGAGGCCGGGGAAAAGATGCTGCCCGGAACGGCAAAAACCTCGCGATTCTGGTCGAGCGCATGCTTGGCGGTGATCAGGGAACCCGAGCCCTCGTTCGCTTCGACCACCAGCGTGCCGACCGACAGGCCGGAAATGACGCGGTTTCTTTGCGGAAAATTGTGCTTGAGCGGCGCCATTCCGAGCGGAAATTCCGATACCAATGCTCCGCCTGAAGAGAGTATCTTGTCGGCCAAGTAGCGGTTGGCGGACGGATAGATGTTCTGCCGGTCGAGTCCGGCTCCGAGCACCGCGACCGTAAGTCCGTTCACGGCTAAAGCGGTTTCGTGGGCGATCGCGTCTATGCCGAGCGCCAGGCCGCTCACAATCACCAGCCGGTTTGCGGCCAGAACATAAACGAGGTGTTCGGCCGCCTGCTTGCCGTAAGGAGTGTATTTTCTGGCACCAACTACCGCCAGACAAAGTTCGTTCGTTATGTTTATATCGCCCTTATAATATAGAAGGGGCGGCGCGCCGTGGATTTCCTTGAGCTGCGCCGGATAAGCCGTGTCTTTGATGGTCATCGCCCCGACCTTCTCCTTGTCCAGGCGATCCAAGAGCGCCTCCGGCTCGATGCGGGCGCGAGCGGAAATGAGTTCTTGCGCGATTTCCGGCTCTAAACCGGCCTGGACGAGTTCGTTATGACCGGCTTTGAACGCCGATTCCATATCGGGAAAGTATTTGAGCAGACGCTGCCAGCGCGCCGGACCGATATTATTGAATTGGCTGAAGCACAGCCAATATTTTAAATCGTCTTTATCCTCCTTCATATAAAAACGCTAATTTAAGCTAAATTATGCCGGGTGGCAGAGCCATTGACACGAGGATTATCTTATGATAAATTAATCTATCGTTTTAAAACCGCGCAAAAGTTCGCTGGCAGACAGCTTACTACTTGCTAAAGGGTGACGGTTCGTATAAATGGTTTTCCTCCTTGTCCATTTATGCGTCCATTCATCCCTTTTGGTAAGTAGTAAATTGTTTGCCAGCTTTTTTATTCGCCGGATTTGAGCAGATCGTCGATCAGCGCGTCAATGATTCCCGGCAGTGCTTTTGTTTCGTCCGCGGTAAATTTATCGAGCACGAATTTTTCCGCCTGCCTGCTTGAACCCAGGTCGTTTTTTATTCCGAAGCGGTAGCGGCAGAACTTTTTCGTTCCCAGTTGGTCGATGATCGACTGCACGCCGTTATGGCCGGCAGAGCGGGAATCGGTCGAAATTTTCAATTTGCCGAAAGGCAGATCGAACTCGTCATGCACCACGATCAGATCGGCCGGTTCGAGCTTGTAGTATTTCAAAAGCGCGGCCGCGGCAAAACCGGAATTGTTCATATAGGTGGCCGGCTTGGCCAGGATCAGATCAGCGCCTTTGGCGACCGTTGACTTCATCCTGGCTGATTCGCGCCAAGCCAGGCCGAGTTTATCCGCCAGTGCGCCAACCACCGCGAAACCGATGTTGTGGCGGGTGTTTTCATATTTTTTCCCGGGGTTGCCGAGGCCGACAATGAGTTTCATAAAAGGATTTAAGATTTAAGATTTAAGATTTAAGAATTTTTGTTGCGCCATTCGTAAATCGTAAATCGTAAATCGTAAATCAATCCGCCCTTCCATGCACCCTTTTGTTCTTTTCCACCTCGATGAAGATCGGCGTGCCGATGAAGCCGTACTTGTCGCGCAGGCGGTTCATCATGAAGCGGAGATAGGAAAAATGCAGATCGTCTTTGGCGCCGATCCGCACCGAGAAGCGCGGCGGCCGCACCGCGACCTGTTTGAATTCATACAGCCGCGGATGTTTGACGCCCTTGCCTTTGGCCGGCTTGTGCAGCTTGACCATTTTTTTGAGGAAATTTTCCGCTTCTTTGTCCGCGAGCGAGATGGCGCTCTGGTCATTGATCTTTTCCGCCAGGGCGAGCAGCTTGTCGACTTTGGCGCCGGTCAGGGCCGAGGTGGCCTGGATCGGCGCCCAGGCGATGAAAGGCAGCTTGAGATCGG
>JAJYMT010000023.1 GCA_021786695.1 bacterium | reverse complement strand
CCAGGCGGGACCGTTCGATCGGTCCGATCTGCTTATAGACGAAAGTGCCGTTTGCCGTGATGGTCAGTTTCAAAATGTCGCCTTCGACCAGCTTGGACTTGGAGGCGTAGTTGGCCGGTACGCTGTAATGCTTGCCGTCCGGACCGACCATGCCCTCGCCGTCAAAGACCCCTTCGATGATCTTACTGTCGTAATTGCCGTTCGCCGCCGGCTTGAAGGTCTCGTCGGCCGATTGTCCGACTCCGATCCGCTGTTCCTCTTCGGGCGAAAGCAGGCCCGACAAAAGATCCAAAAGCTGCTGGTTGGAGTCCCTGATCGAGCCGAGCAATTTTTTGATCAAAACCAATTTCGACTTGGCAATAACCGCGAAATCGTCGTTATTTTTATTTAGCGGCTCGCCTGTTTCAACCGGCTTCCGGCCCTGATCTCGGGCGGAGTCGTCGTCTTGGTTTTTATTTTTTTGGCCAAACATCGTTTTATGGTTTTATTTTACTTTTATTGGCCGGATAATCGCGGCTCAAGGCCGATCGTCCAGGCCGATTTTGTTTTTATATTTAAGCTCATTTCGGATGATTTGTAAAGACCCCTACTCCGCCTGCCACGCTCTTCCGCGCCGCGCGATTTCCGCTTCGATCAACTCCCGATCCTGGCCGAATTTCAGGCGGGAAAGCGTGCGGATGCGGTCCTGGAATTCCTCGCGTACCGCGCCCGGCAGGGGCCAGAGCGTGGCCATGGAAAACGGCCGCGAGGCGGTGTTGTCGATCAGCAGTTTGATGTAAGCGGTGAATTTTTCCACGTTGATCAGGTCGTACTGGTTGAAAGCCGGCGCGAATTCCTTTTCCATCACCGCCGCGTCTTCCGAACCGATCTTAAACAGAATCCAAGTACCGACGTTGCCGAAAACGGCGTCGCGTACGGAGTTGTCATTACCCTTCATCGTCAGTTGCCCCAGATACTGATGGGCGATGATCAGATTGAGTCCGTATTTGCGCGCCTCAGACAGGATCGAGCTGATCGAATCGGTGGTGAAATTCTGGAACTCATCGATGTAAAGATAGAAATCCTTGCGCGCCTGCCCGTCCATATCGGCGCGAGAGAGCGCCGCCATCAGGATCTTGCCCACCAGGATCATGCCCAGAAGATGCGAGTTCATCTCGCCGACCAGGCCCTTGGTCAGATCGATCAGGAGGATTTTCCGCTTGTCCATGATGTCGCGCAGGTTGAAAGAACTCTCTTGCTGGCCGATGATCGGCCGCATCGTATCGTTGGAGATGAACTGCGTCAGTTTGGAAGTGACGTAAGGCACCACGTTGGCCAGCGCCGCGTCGCCGCCGGCCTTCTCCGCCTCTTTGCGCCAGAAATCGACCACCGTCGGGTCCGAACAGCGGTCCAATTTCATCTTGCGGAAAGCCGGATCGGCCAAGACCCTGGGAATTTCCATCAGGGTGGAGCCGGATTCCGGGTGGCTCATGATGAGCAGCATGGCGTTCCTCATGTACTGTTCGAAGATCGGCCCGCCGGTCGCCTTGAGATCATACAACTTGTCGAAAATCTTGATCATCTCGTTGATGACGAAGGTCTTCTGTTCCGGGTAGCGCGCATCGTACTCGAGCAGGTTCAGGGCCAGCGGCCGCTCGAAATCGGCCGGCGAAAACACGATCACGTCCTCGGCCCGCTCGGGCGGGATCCGTTTCAAGATGTCGTTGATCAGGTCGCCGTGCGGATCAAGCACGCAGACGCCCTCGCCGTTAGAGATGTCCTGGATCGCCATGCCGGCCATCAGCTGCGACTTGCCGGTGCCGGATTTGCCGATGATATAGGTATGGCGGCGACGGTCTTCCCTTTTTATCCGCACATCCTTGGTGACGCCCCGATAGCTGTTGTGCCCGAGTACGATGCCTTCTTCCGGCAGATTCGCCGGCGCGGTCGCGTGTTTGGCGGTCAGCCAGACGATGTTCGGCGTCTCGGTCCAGCGCAAGGGGAGGTGGAACATACTCGCGAGCTCCTCGGTATTAAGAAGAAAGCTGGTCCGTTCGTTGAAGCGGCGGAAGATGAAATCGCGGATCAGCCGGCGTTTGAGCCGGTCAGTGAACAGGCCGGCCAGCCGGTAGCCGAGCGTGAAACGGTTGATGAAACTGTTGCCGAATTCATAGAGGTTGTACTGGCTGAAGACGCCGACCAGATTGCTCAAATATTGCGACGCCTGGCCGCTCGAAGGCGCGCTCACCACCAGGCGCAGATTGACGTCCAGGCCGGCCTTGCCGTTCTTCTCGTCGATGCCCTTGACGATCTGCTCTTCGGCGGTGGTCAGCCGTTTGATGTTGTATGGATCGTTCTGCTGTTTCTGGGCGGCCGTCTCCGCCGGTTTGAAAGACGCGGCCAGACCGCGCCAGAAGCCGGAAAAACCGCCGGCCGCGAGCGCCTGGTTGAGCGAACGGCCGCGGTGCACCATGCTCACCACCCGCGCCGCTTTGGCGTGCCAGCCGGCCTTGGCGCTGCGCACCAAGTATTGGATCGCCATGGTCTCGTCCTCCGCCAGCTTCGACATTGCGTTGATCACCGCATTGAGCGGATCGATATCCATCTTGTTGTAGGTCTTCAACGGAAAAATCTGGTCGCGCCTGGTGACCAGGAAGCCGGCCAAGACCGAGGACTTGGGCGTAAAAATATTGTAGTCGCGGACCTCTTCCACCACCGCCTCCGGGTAGTGCGCCTGGACCTGCTGTTCCAGGTAGCGCGCCTGCGGACGAGGCGCCACCAGATAAAACGAGATCTTGCGCCGGCTGGCCACGATCTCGAAGCCGAAGTGGTCGCGGCGCCCGAACAGCCAGGCGCGCGGCCCCCGCTGGGCGCGCAAGCCGCCAATGGCCGCGAACAAGGTCTCGCCCCGGGCGATCTCCTCGCGTAGCATCTGCACCGTCAATTCCCGCTCCTGGTCTTTGGGTTTTTCTTTCGGCAGGCGCACCAAAAAGATCGCGTGGTCGAAATAACTCGAGCGGTAGGCCAGCGCCTTGATTGTCTTGCGCACGAAATACAGCGCCAGAAAAACAAACAAGCCCCAAAACAAAAAAACCGGCAATAGTCCAAGGTCTATCCCCGTCATGCTCAAATTCTGGCCCCCTTGTAGATCTCCTGGATTCATAAATCGAGTGAACATTACTAATTATGTTTCTTGATTCGCATGCGAAAAGCCAAGAAACATAATTAGTTTATCTTCACTTGAGATGGTTAGACGGTGGTGGTGGCGCCGGTAGCGGTTAAAAGCGCGTTCAAGACGAAGATGGTGACGCCCCAGGCGGCCAGCACGATGGCCAGACCGATTACGCCCGCGGTCATCAATTTCTTGGCTTCTTCCACTTTGCTTTCGTCGCCGCCCGCGGTCATCCACTTGAAGCCGCCGATCAGGATGATCACTACCGCGATGATGCCCAAAAAGCCCATCAAAATATTGATCACGCTGGCTGCGGTCGTCCGCGGATCCTGGTTGCCCAGCCCCAGAGCAGTGTTGATTTCATTGATTCTGCCGCCGAACGGATCGACTTGCGCCAAAACCGGCATCGCCGCGAAAGAAAACAGTGCGAGGATTGCCGCTAAAGTCATGATTCTTTTTTTCATTTCTCACCTCCCTTCTTCTTTTCCATAAATTTATCTTTAATTAAATTAACTTTTTAGTGATTTGAAAATAACTGACAACAAATTTTTAACTTAATTAAATTGATCGGGGCGGCAAGCATTAAATATCATTTCTGGCCATGCATCTTCATTATCTCGTCCGCCTTGATCTTCGCTTCCTGCTCGATGAAAAAGCGGCTGACGCCCGGGATGATCTTCAGCCACTCGATGATCAATTCGATGATTTTCTTTGCCTGCACCCTGGCCTCGGAAAGCAAGCGGTTGATCTCTTTGGCGGTCCGTTCGCCCACCGTCCTGAACTCCAGCTGTTTTTCCGGCGTCATCGAACGATAGGCCTCGGCCAGATCGATCTCGAGGATTTTCTCGATCTGCTTCTCCCGCTCCCTGGTCTCGACCGCGGTCTGGCCGGCGGCGATGATACTGGCCGCCGGGTTGGTCGGAAGTTCGCCGGTGATGACGGCCGCCGGCTGTTCCGCGTCCTTTCTGACGGCTGATTCGCCTCCTGTCTCTTTGGCCTGTTCGGGCGAGCGGATGGCGCCGAATGATTCCTTAATCTCCGGTTGTTGCGGCAATTCAACGCGATTCAATTTTTTTTCATCCGGCATATAACCATTCGCATCTGCCGCATTTATCCCGCCAACGGCGGTGATAGCGCGGATCCGCTCTTGGCGGATAACGTTATTAACATTATTATACCACAAAACAGCGGAATTAAAAAAACCGCCCGGCCCGGCCCCGCATTTTGCGGGGCGGGGCGGGGCGGTTCCGGTTTCTACGGCAAGAACACTGTGCCGAAATCCTTTTCGCCCTCCACGGCGCGGACGAAGCTGTTGCGCTCGCGTCCGGGCACTAAAGTCGTTCTGACGCCGACCGCGGCCAACTTGGCCAGGGTCTCGACCTTGGTGTAGATGCCTTTCTTCTTCCTGCTGCGGCCCTTCAATCGTTCCAGGATCGCCGGCACCTCGTGCAAACGGACCTGGTGGATCACCTGGCGCCTGTCGTCCAAGAGCCCCGGCTGGTCGAAGCCGATGGTGGCGATCGGCGCCCCTACCAGTTCGCAGACGCGGAAAAACAGATTGTCGTTATCCGCGTAATCGCCGAGCGCCTGCATCTCCTTATCATCGACCGTGTCGTTGGCGTTGATGATCGGCACCACGCCCTCGGCCAGCGCTTCGTTCAAGGTGTTTTTGAGCACCGGCGATTCGTCGAGATACCTGGCGGTCAAGAGGAACTGCGCCGGCTCCAGACCGAACTCGTGGAGCGGTTTGGTGTAAAGGTTCATCAGCCGGTTCTGTCCGACTGCCGCTCGCAGATTACGCGAGCGATGGCGTTTCTGGTCGCTCGCCACCGCGCCCGAGGTGACCAGGAACGGCTGGTAACCCAGGGTTATCAACTGGTGGATCTGGTCGCACAGACGGTTGATGAAGCCCTGGTCCGGTCCGACCTCCTTTTCGCGCCGGTCCCACTGCGCACGCACCACCGTGGCCGAACCGACCTTGATGCCGTAAACCGTCCTGCCGTTCACCAGTTTTTTCTTCGCGTTTCCCAATGTTTTCCCCCTTTGGAATATATTTCCGAAAGATCGCTGATAAGCAATCAATCCAAGATAAAACTTTTGGATATTTTTGTCAAATGTGGTATAATATTATTAACAAAAATTATCCACAAACAGGCGATTTTTTTGCCGGTTGGTGGAACCCCCATGCCTCAAGAAAACAAAAACGCCCGCATCCAGATCGCCCAGATAGACAACCCAAGAACAACCAACGGAAAGATCACCTGGGTAAACATCGTCGACGCCGGCAAAAAAGAAATCGAATACTTGCGCAAAAAGTATGGCTTTCAGCTTGCGCATCTGCAGGCCTCTTCCGGCAACGTCTTTTCCCAGCGTCCGGCCATTCACAAAGCTGATGATTATTTTTTCCTGATCCTCCATTTCCCGCTCTACCAGAACGACCAGATCGTGGCCAGCGAAGTTGATTTCTTCATCGGCCACGGTTTTTTGATTACCTTGCATCACGGCAACCTGAAACCCCTGAATGAATTTTTCAATCTGTGCAAAAAAGACGGCGCCTCGCTCCTGACCTTCGAACTCGAATCCTCCTCGGTTCTGCTCTACGAAATCCTGCAAAAACTGATGCTCGGCTGTTATCCTCTTTTGGACAAAAACAGCATTGCCATCACCAAAGTGGAGGAAATAATTTTCTCGCGGGAAGAACGGCAGGCGGTTTCCAAAATCCTGTTCCTGCGCCAGAACATCATTAATTTCCGCAAGATCATGCAGAGCCACAAAAACATCCTGACTAAGCTCGAGGAACTGAAAAGTTCGCTGGTCGCATCGAACGAGTTGAAAAAATATTACCGCGAACTGGTCGACCACTCGAAAACCATCTGGGATATCCTGGAAAACCAGAAAGAGGTGATCGAAATATTGAACTCCACCAACGAATCGATGCTTAACTACCGCCTGTCCGACATCATGCGCACCCTGACGATCTTTTCCGTAATCGTTTTTCCGCTGACTTTGTTCGCCACCGTTTTTGCCATCAGGCCGGCGGGCGGCATGCCGTTCGTCGATTCGCCCTACGGCTTCTGGCTGGTGATCGAATTAATGGCGCTGATCGCATTGTTGATGGTATATTTTTTCAAAAAGAAAAAATGGCTTTAATTAGAGATAATAATCCGTCTTGGTATTGACTTTTATTTGATTTAGTAGTATAATAAAATATTGTTTTAATCGAGTCGTTCTTAACACAAACCCAGGGCCGGACAGAGCCCGAATCTGTCAGGAGAACACCATGGGAAAGACCGCAATCTTACTGAAGTGCCCCTGCGGCGCTTACAAGAAGGGCGGCCAGGGCTGGTCACCGCTCACCGATGAAGAGACCGCACAACTCGCGGCTCGCCAGCACGAATTGGCGATCATGGAGTGGCCTTGCCCGCCCTGTGAGAGCGCTATGGATGCCGCAGCACGGATCGCGGCCGAAAACGGCCAGCGGGCGACCGCATGACCGAAGACGGCAAATAGGGCCCGAGCGAAATCAAAATCGCCGGGCCCTTCAACTTTTTAACAAATCATCCCATCGACACCCGACCTCGAATATTCGAGGTCGGGTGTCGATGGGGAAGGTGTCGATGGGGAATAGCTATTTTCACCATACTAAAATGACCGTCCCGCATAATGCGGGACGGTCATTTTAGTATCTTTTTTATTTCCGCCAAATCGTTTACTGCTACTAAGCGCCGCCGTAACTCGGTTGCGCCAGGCAGGCCGGAGACGTACCAGCACAGGTGCTTGCGCATCTCGATGATCCCCGCCCCGCCCTTCAATTTTTCTGTCAGCTTCGCATGTTTGAGGGCAATTTTAAATACTTCCTCTCTATTTAAAATTTTAAATTTAAAATTTAAAATTTGCTGAAACAGCCACGGCTTCCCGAGCGCCCCTCGGGCGATGCCGAGACCGTCGGCGCCGGTCTTTCGAAGCAAATCAAGCGCCGACTGGCGATCTACTGCTCCGCCGTTTGCCAGGATGACGCCGCCGAAATGATTCCTCGCCTCTTTGATCATCTGCCAATCGACCGGCCCCGAATGCCCGGCCGACATCGGCCGGCCGTGGATCATCACCGCCGCGAGCGGCAATGCCGACAATCCGTCCAGGAACTTCAGGGCGGTGGTCGCGCCGACCTTGCTCCGGATCTTTATCGAGACCGGCAGATCGGTCGAATCCAGGACCGCCTTGACGATCTCTCGCGCGCGCTCAGGACTGTCCATCAGCACCGCGCCCGCTCCCTGCTTCGCCACCTTCTTCACCGGACAGCCGAAATTGATGTCGAGACCCTGAGGTAATTTTGAATTTTTCCCGCCTGCCGGCGAGGCAGGAATTTTGAATTTTGAAAACCTCCTTTTGTCTGTTAATAATTTTACTGCCCGCTCAAAGTGCTTCGGGTCACTACCGAATAATTGAATTACATAAGGTGCTTCTTTTTTATCCGAGGTCAGCGTTGCCAGAGTTTTTTTAGGATTATAACAAAGCGCGGCGACGCTCGCCATCTCGGAGTAGACGACATCCGCGCCGAAACCCTTGCATACCTGCCGGAAGGCCGAGTCGGTGATGCCGGCCATCGGCGCCAGGGCAAGAATCGGCCGGCCGCCCCGGGCGGAAGGTTTCAATTTTTGCCAAAAATTATCCATGCCGGTCCTTCGTTGCCGCTTCCGCCGCCAAATCGGTCTGATTGAGCGACATATAGAGAAGCGAGAAGACGGCCGCCACCGAGAAAGAGAAGGCGAAGGGGTGATAGTTGATGATGAAAATCAAAATGATCAGCGGCGCGACGATTACCCGGCTCAGATCGAAAATAATCTCCCGTTCCACTACGAATTTGAAATGGTCCCGCTTGGAGGCGATATCATATATGTATGAAGTCCAGGGGACCTGGAGGATTTGTCCGCTGATCCGCTTGTAAGTATCGACAAACAGGGCGGTCATAAAACTGTTCGCAAAGACGCGCCCGACCCAGCCGAAAAAATAAAGGATGGTGCCGAATCTGATCAGCGATCGTTTGTCGCGCTTGTCGGATATTTTCCCGACGAAATACAGCACCAGGAAGGTTGCGCAGGCGGCGAGCGAGGAGATGGCGCCGATCGATTCGGTCGAAATAAAAATAACCGTCAGGAAGATCGGCCAGAGCACGAAACCGATCCACTCCTCGACCGCGAAGCCGGCGTGGCTCATGGCGATCGGACGGTTGGCGGCTGACAAGATATCCGAAAACAGACCCTGCTGGTTAAAGGAGACCGGTTCGGATTTTTCTTTGACGAAAACGAGCGGAATGACCGAAGCGAAAAGCAGGATCGCGGCGACAACGAACAGGATGGTAAAACCGAAAAATTTGATGATCAGACCGCCCAGGAAGGGCGAAAGCAAACTGGCGACCAGCGATACCGCTTGCAACCCTGACACCTGCCTGCCGCGGTGCTTGCTGTCGGAATGCTGGACGAAATTCAGGTTGAAACTGTAATTATAGAACATCGCTTTCAGGGCGTTGATGAGGGGCAGCAAATAAAACAGCCAGCCCCAGACCGGAAGGTATTTGAGGCCGGCGAGCTGCAAAAACAAAAACATTATCGAAACCAGTATCGATTTCTTGACGCCGAGGCGCGCCACCGCCCGCGCGCCCCAATAGCCGAAAACGACGAAACAAAACGGCAGCAACAGATAAAAAAACAATATCCAGGGGATGGAATAGCCGATTTTGTAGAGATAGACGGGGATGAAAATGGAAATCATGCCCAGAGCGAAATTCTGCAGGCCGTAAGAAAGATAGATCTCGTTCATCTCCTTGGATCCGATCTATTTATTCACCTGGTGGTTGTGATGCAGATGTATGGACATTATGATTTCCTGATTATGGTTCCTTCTTTAGTGTCTTCAATGATATAACCGCGCGTCTCCAGCACCTTGCGCAGGCGGTCCGATTCGGTCCAGAGCAGGTCTTTTCTGGCCCGCTCCCGGTCGCCGAACAACTTCCGTATCTCGGCCGGCAATTCGCCGTCCTCCCCGGCCGCGCCCAACTTCAACCCGAGCACGCGGTCGAAATCCAAAATCGCCGCCAGCTTGTCTTCGTTTTTCAACTTCGACCTGAACGCCTCTTGTACTACCGCCAGGGCTTTGGGAGTATTTAAGTCGTCATTCACCGCTGCCAAAAATTTCTCTTTCAACTTCTTGTCGATTCTTTTTTCCGCAGGTCCGGGTCGGCCGCTTGCCAGCTCCCTTACCTGGTTTCGCAGGTGGTCGAATCCCTTCTTGGCGTTCCTGACCGCCGGCTCGGAATATTCCATCGGTTTGCGATAATGCGTGCCGAGCGCCGCATATCGATAGACCAGAGGATCGATGCCCTTTTTTACCAGCGCCTTGTCCAGCGTCAAAAAATTATCCTCGCTCTTGGCCATCTTCTTGCCGCCGGCGATGTTCAAAAATCCGTTATGGAGCCAGAACCGCACCCAAGGACTTTTCCCGTTCGCCGCTTCGCTTTGCGCCAGTTCGTTGGTGTGGTGGATGTTGACATGGTCGATGCCGCCGCAGTGGATGTCGAACTGCTTGCCCAGATATTTGATCGCCATGGCGGAGCATTCGATGTGCCAGCCGGGGAAACCCGTTCCCCAGGGGCTCGGCCATTCCATCTGCCGCTTCGTATTCTTGGGAGAAAATTTCCAGAGCGCGAAGTCGGTCGGATTTTTCTTTTCCGGATTCTTCTCCACCCGCGCGCCCTCCTTAAGCTCCTCCAGCTTCAGGTGCGAGAGCTTGTTGTAATCCTTGAATTTCGAGGTGTCGAAATATACGCCGTCGCTCGTTATATAAGTAAAGCCCTTTTTTTCCAAAATTCTGATCAAATCGATCTGTTCCTTGATGTGGTCGGTCGCTTTGCACCAGATGTCCGGAGGTAAAATGTTCAAAGCCGCGATATCTTTTTTGAACGCCTCGGTGTAGAAAGCGGCGATTTCCCAGGCCGATTTGCCTTCGCGGCGCGCACCCTTTTCCAGCTTGTCCTCGCCCATATCGCGGTCGCCGGACAAGTGCCCCACGTCGGTAACGTTCATCACGTGCTTCACCTTGTAACCGTTATACAGCAAGACCCGCTTCAAGACATCCTCAAACAGATAGGCGCGCAGATTGCCGAGGTGCGCATAGTTATAGACCGTCGGACCGCAGGCATACATTCCGGCTTGGCCGCGCCTAATCGGTTTGAATACTTCTTTTTTTCCGGCGAGCGTGTTATAAAGTTTAAGTTCCATTCCTTAATTTTAGCGTGATTTACGCCTTAAAGCAACTTCCAATTTTTTATTTCCACCGCTTGCCCCGGGAGGTATTTTTCGGGGCCGGTAAACTCGACATCAAAGTAATACTCGGTCTTGCCGCGGTAGCACCCTGTCCGGCTCCGGCCGTCGATGATTACGGCTAGCCGCTTGCCGACGAACCGCTTGGCATATTTTTTTTCCAAGACGCCGCTCAAGGCGTTCATCCTTCTTACTCTTTCGTGTTTAACTGCCTCGGCGACTTGGTCGGCAAACCCGGCCGCCGGGGTGCGCTCGTGCGCAGAAAACGGAAAGACGTGCAGTTTGGCGAAATTAATTTTTTTGATTAATCTAACCGTCGTTTGAAAATCCTTTTCCGTCTCGCCCGGAAAGCCGACGATCAGGTCGGTGGTGACGGCGACCCCATTAAATCGCTCGCTATCGCGAGCTCCGGCTACGCCGGATTTAACGGGGCGAGTATCCGGCATCGCCCGCCTGATCTTTTTTATTTTTTCTTCGAATTTTTTTGCAGCATAGGGCCGGTTCATCGATTTGAGAATCTTGTCGCAGCCGGATTGAAGCGGGATGTGCAGGTGGCGGCACAATTTCCGCTCTTTTTTCATCAGGGCGATCAGCTCGTCAGTGACCTCATTCACCTCGATCGAGCTCAAGCGAATTCTCGCCAATCCTTCAATCTTAATTAATTGTTTTATTAATTCAGTTAAATTCATTATGCGTTGCGCGTTATGCGTTACGCGATCAACGCCATACAACCCCAGATGAATCCCGCACAAAACAATCTCTTTAATTCCGGCATCGACCACGGC
>JAJYMT010000014.1 GCA_021786695.1 bacterium | reverse complement strand
TTTTCGCTTCGCGAGGCAGCGTTGTTTTTCGTACCCTTCAACGACAGCGCCGTCACTTACGGAATATTCGCTTTGCTGTTGCTGATCGCGCTTCTGGCCGTTACCTTTTATGCCAAGTGGCCGTACGAGCGCTGGAAAGCGAGCCATAAGTTTTTGGGCCTGGCTTTTTTTCTCGCCTCGCTCCATATGTTTTTCATCCCGAGCGACGTATCGCGCAGCGCCTCTCTGCGCGCGTATATGTTTTTTTTAGTAATGGCGGGGCTGGCGGCGGTTATTTATCGCAGCATTTTTTCCGCCATCCTGGTCAGGAAATATAAATATACGGTGGCGGCGGTCAGGGAGGTCAACCCGGCGGTGATCGAGATCGAGTTGGCGGGCGGAGAAAAAAATTTAAGACACGAGCCGGGACAATTTTTGTTCATTTCCTTCAGACAGCCGGGCATCGGCGCGGAATATCATCCGTTCACCATCGCTTCCGGTTCCGGCAGTTCGAATTTGAAATTGACCATAAAAAATCTCGGCGATTTCACCGCCGAGTTGAAAAAATTGAAAGCCGGCGCGTCCGCAAAGATCGAAGGGCCGTTCGGAAAATTTTCTTATCTGGAGGCCCCGGGCAGGGAACAGATCTGGCTGGCTGGCGGCATCGGCATCACGCCGTTTTTGTCGATGGCGCGATCGCTCAAGCCGGCGGGCGGCTATCGCATCGATCTGTTCTACTGCGTCCGCACCATGGAAGAGGCGGTTTTCATCGATGAATTGAATGAGATCGCCCGCCGCGATCCCCAGCTTCGCGTCATCCCGTTCTGCACCGACATCGAAGGTTATCTGTCGGCCGAGACGGTCGCCAAACATTGCGCGCTGGCCGGCAAGGAGATTTTCGTCTGCGGCCCACCCGCGATGATGAAGGGGCTGAAAGACCAATTCAGAAAATTAAACATTCCCGCGGACAGAATACACTCCGAGGAATTCGCATTGTTATGAAAAAATACGTTACTATCGCTTTGTTTATTTTTTGGGCGGCGGTGGTGGCGATCCTGGTCGCCGGTCTGGTGTTTTACCAGGATCGTTCCGGCGCGGCTAAGTCCGCAGCCGGCCAGCCGCAAGTCGAGAATGCCAAACAGCGCCTCGGCGGAAAAATGCTTGATGCGGCCGAGGTCGCCAGGCACGGCAGCGCCGGCGACTGCTGGATGATTCTTTCCGGCAAGGTTTATGATTTTACCGGCTATCTGAACTCGCACCCGGGTGGAGCCAAGGAAATCATCAAGGCCTGCGGAAGCGACGGCACTGTTTTATATCAAACTAAAGATAACCGCGGCTCCGATCATTCGGCGCGCGCCTATCAGTTGCTGGCTTCTTATTACCTCGGAGACCTGGGGCAGAAGATGGCGGAACCCCAGGCGGCCAAAGCCGGATTGCCGGCCGCGGCAACATCCGCGACTCCGGCCGCGCAACGGCCGGTCGAGACGCCGTCCGCCGCTCCAGCCGTGAAACCGGGCGGCTCGGCCGTGGTCTTGTCTTCAACCGAGGTGGCCAAACACAATCGGGCAAGCGACTGCTGGATGATAATCAGCGGCAAGATTTATAATCTGACCAGTTATCTGAACTCGCACCCGGGCGGCGCGGCGATAATCATCCAGGCCTGCGGCCAAGACGGTTCGGCACTTTACCGGACCAAGGGCGGGGGAGGCGGAAACCACTCCGGCTATGCTTACGGCTTGCTCGCGAATTACTTGGTCGGAACCCTGGGCGAGCAGAAGACGCCGGCGCAGATTCAGCAACTGCAACAGCAGAGCCAGGCCGCGAGCCAAAATTTGCCGGCCGGCGGCGGAGAAGATGATTAAGGCCAAATTCGTATAAACAAAAACGACCCGACGAGGGTCGTTTTTTGGCCGCAATAAAAATCGTTGACAAAAAGCATTAATCGTATTATATTACCAGATTACCGGTTTTTATCTTTTTGACTAATATTATATGAAGCCCGCGACAATAAAATTCGTTTTCATCGCCGGACTTTTGATTTTTGCCGGCAGCGTGGTTATCCAGATTAAGAGATCGCTGGATAAGATGTTCGCGGCCGAGCGTCCGGCCATCGCGATATCGGGCGGAGCAGTGCCGCTGATCACCGTTGATTTTTCGCGCGACAACTCGGCCATCAGCGATAAGATTTTCGGCGAGGGCGTGGAGATGCCGTTTCTGGATAACATCTGGGACAAGAACGCCGGTTTCAATCAAAACACCTTGGATGTGGCCAGGGCGATCAAGTTCACTAATTTGCGATTCGGCGGCGCCACCTGCCGCAGTTACAATTGGAAGAACGGCGCCATGACCGGCTACCGTCCGTATGAAAAAGTATATTGGGAGGGCATCGATCAGTGGTATCAATACGCCGAACTTTTGGATCTGCCCGCGCCGACCATCTGCACCAACATCCATTTGAGCCCCCAGGATTCCGCGGACTGGGTGCGCTACGCCAACATCGAGAAACAATACAACATCATCAACTGGGAGATGGGCAACGAGGAATATCTCGCCTATACCAGGGTCGAGGACTATTTGCGTGATGCCAAGGCGCATTGCAGCGCGATGAAAGCGGTCGACCCGCGCATCAAGTGCGGCATCGTCGGCGACGAAAAAGGAGTGAGCTGGACCAACGCCAAACTGCTGTCGCTGCTCAAGCCCGGCGATTTTGATTTTTTCATCGGCCATTTTTACGAACCGGAAGGATATTTCAATTACTACTCGCTTTATACCAACGACACCAAATACGACCGAAAAATAAATTTGAAAAACGGCCGCTATCACCTGGAGTTCCGCGCGATCGGAGATCAGGCGCCGGAGACGTCCGATCCGCTGCCGACCCTGAAGGTCTGTGTCGACGCCGTTTGCAACTATACTGACGTCGCCAACACCGAGCGGGGGAACTGGGTCCCTTACCGTACCGGAGAGTTCGAGGTGCGGGAGGGGAGCCGCAACATCTCGCTTTCGATCGCGGATGATTATTACAATCCGGTCAGCCGGCAGGATAAGAATATCTTCGTCGCCGACGCGAAAATCGTGGACGGGCAAGGAAGCGCGATCGGCATCGACTTCATCGACTCCAAGGCCTGGACCTATTCGTTTTTGGCCTCTAACCTCTCGACCGAAGACAAGATCAAAGAAATCAGGACTTTGATGAAGCAGCGGGGTCTTGACCTGCCGATCTATATCACCGAGTATGGCTGGAGCTACGGGACTGAGGCCTACCCGAACTGGGGTTTGCAGTACGACTGGCGTTCCACCCTGTTCGACGTCTTGCACATCCAATCGCTGATCAAGGAGGCGATCCCCCAGGCGAACATCTGGAACGACCTTTCGACCGGCTACTGGAAATATTTTTCCGATGACGGCAAGGGCCAGAATTATTGGCCGATCTTTTCCGTCTTCAAGCTTTTGAGCGAGAAGACCGGCGATATCCTGGTGGAGACGAAGATGGAGAACGTGCCCGTCTACGACGCGCAGAAAATTAAATTCACCGCAACGGACCGGGTGAACATCCCCTACTTGTCGGTTGTGTCGAGCAAGAAGGATGATAAATATTACGTCAATGTGGTGAACCGCAGCCAGGAGAACCCGATCCAGGCGGTCATCAGGACCAACATCAATTACAGCTCGGTGCGCGTTTCGGAAATCGCGCCTTCGTCGATCGAGTCCCATCCTTACCGGGACGACCGGTACAAAGAAAAGATCGCCACCCAGGAAAAAACGCTCGAGGCGGGCGGAGATCTGCATTACAGCTTCAAGCCGTTTTCCGTGACCACTTTCGAGTTTCTGGGCGTCTCGCCGGCGGCCCGCGCCGTCCGCCCGCCCTCGACGATCTTGGCGAGCAAGGCGCGGAACCTTGCGCGCGCCCTGCCGCAGGCCGGCGCGAACGAATGCGTCGTTTTTCCGGCCGGCGGAAATTTTTTCAAAGCCACCGAGGTCAACATTTCCTGCGGCCAGTCGGTGAGGGCGGCAAACTACCGATGGGATAACGGACCGGCAACAAAATTCGAACGATCCGCCAGCACGGTGTTTGCGGCCGACAAGAAACGGACGCTCAAGATGGATTACGAATATCCGGACAATTCAAAAGGCAGGGCGGCCGTGAAGCCGGTTAAGACGCAGAAAGTGTTCGATGCCAACCAGCGGTATTGCACCGTAACGCCCGACGGAGGCAGTTTCACTAAAGATACCGACATCCATATCGAATGCGGCAACGGCGTCAAGCGTAGCGCCTGGCGCTGGGGCAACGGCACGGTTTACAATTTCGGCCCCTCGACCGATATCAGTTTTACCGCCGATTTTTCCAAGACGATGAATCTTTCGTTCGCTTACGACCAGCTGGCCGGCGGCAGATCGGTGGAAAAAGTAGTCAGATTTTCCAAAAATTTCAAGGTGCCTCAATGCCTTGATTCGGACAAGGGAAAGAATACGGAATTGAAGGGGACGTTGCTTTATACCGGTAACACCATCAAGAGGGAGTATACCGATTCCTGCGCTCCGGACGGCAAGCTGGTTGAATATTATTGCGACCGGAACGATCTGATGGCGTTCGAGAAAGTTGTTTGCCCGGGCGGCTGCGGCGACGGCAGGTGCGTCAAATAGCGCGCAGCGAGACGAACTAAAAGATTGATCGTTTGAAAATTCAAGGGAAGGGAGGGCGTCATGGGCGCGTTCTGGGGTGTTATCGCCATCTTGGTCGCGTATTATCTGATCAGTACTTACTTCTGGCAGATCGTTGCCGGCATCGCCGCAATCGCCCTCTGCATCGTTATAACCAAATGGAATAGGGAGGCGAAAGAGGAAGAGATGAGGCGGCAAGAAGCTGAAATCCGGAGCCAAAGAAGAGAAGAAAAAAGGATCAGGGAGGAGAAAGCGGAGGCGGAGAAGCGGAGACAAGCGGCGTTGCACCAGGAAAAAATGCTCGCAGCCATCAGGGCTGGAGTTGATGTCTGCCAGAAGTGCAAGACGATCCGGCCTTTGCGCTGCAAGTGCGGCAAATGCATCGAATCATGTTATTGCCACAGATACGACACGACGCACCATCAGTGTAAAGATTGTTCCCAGAGCAGAAAAAGAAAAGAATGTCTGGAGGCGAAAGAGCTGGGCGAGGATGTCTGTTGGGATTGCCTGACCGTTAATCCTGACAGATGCCAGTTCTGCGGCCGTTGCACCAAATGCCAAGATACAAGCGGCAACATCTGCTACGACTGCGGCGACAGCAGCAGTGATGACGATTGACAGGCCCGCGGCGATTACGTCCCGGGCCTTTTTTATTCCCTCATCGTTCATAATAACATTCATAATATCACTTGGCTTGACAAAATTTTTACTTTGTATTAATGTAGTAATACAATAATTATAGAGAAAATTATATTTATGGTTATATTTATAATTATCTCTACAATTATATAAAGAATAAATAGATAATGAGTTTAATTGCGCATGAAAGGATATTACTGGGAAAAATTCAAATTCGACAAGAAGACCGACGATTTGTTCGGAGCGATTTTGAGCTTGAAAAACAAACAGGAAGCGGAGATGTTTTTCCGCGACCTGTGCACGGTTGAGGAGCTTAAAGAAATAAGCGAGCGCTGGCAGATTGCCCGTCTGCTCGATCGGCGTGTTGCCTATCGGGAAATCGCCGAGAAGCTGAAGGTCAGCACTACTACCGTAAGCCGCGTGGCCGCTTGGTGGAGTAACGGCGAAGGCGGCTATCGTTTGATTTTGAATCGCCTGGCCGCTCATCATCGCTCTTCCAGAGTTTTCAGGAAGAGTTGAGTTTTGTTTTTTTTATAAATTTACCTCAGCCCTTCCTGAAAGCGGGAAGGGCTTTTTGGTCTTTCAACATCCGGACACGAAAGGAGGAGGCGATGGCGCGACGAAACAGGAAAAATCATTGGCGATGCAAGCGTGAGGTTGTGGAAGCCAAGGAACAGGGGTTGAAATTACGGGGTGGCAAATGGTACAGAAAAAAGAAAGATGCCCCTTGGGAAGAAATGGTTTACGATCCGGCATTGGGCTGGCTTTCTTGGGAAGAGATTTTTGAGCTTAGGCGCACTTTTCCCCGTATCGCACCATAGCCCTGGTCGGATCAAGCGGGGAGATAACATCAAACCGCTTTTTTATTATTGACAGCACCCGTTATCTATAATAAGATAGCGAGTCAAACGACCTTTCGACAAATTCATGAAAGTGAGGAGATAACGATGCCGCTTTTACAAGAGATGTGTTTCAAGCTGCCGACGTTCGGTCAAGAAGTGAAGATCGATGAGCAGCTCGTGGAAATGCTCAGGCGGGCCAAGGAGCGATTTCTGGATCTTCTCGGAGAAAGACGCAGAGGAACGTTTCTGGTCAAGGACGTATTCGCCTTGGTGGATAAATTGAACGATGAATACCTGAAGAACAACCAGATCGCCTGCGGTGCCGGCTGTGCCTATTGCTGCCGGCAACTGGTCTGCTCGACCACCCTCGAAGCGGAAGTGATCATCGAATATCTGGGCAGGTTGCCCAGGACGACGCGGCGGGAGATAACTCGTAAAGCGAGAAAAGAGGCAATGAAATTTTACGAGCGTAACCGTCACAGCTTGTCGTCTCGTGCCCGGTGGGAGGAGATCGCCAAGGCATTGCGCGCGAGTCATTACAATCTGCCGTGTCTTTTTCTCAATTCGGCCAATCGCTGCAGCATCTACCCGGCCAGGCCGATCGATTGCCGCACTGCCAAAACCAAAAAACGGTGCGGAATGATTTCTGGGGGCGAAGAGCGGCCCAAAGATGTCCGGCTGTTCTGCGACCAGATCGCCGCCAATTTGATCACGGAAGAAGAGGAGCGGGTCAACGGCGTCCAGCAGGTTTCACCGCTGATTGCCTTGCCGATCAGCCGGCAGTTCGGCGATTTTTTCGGATAAAATCTAAAGGAGGGCAACATGTCGCTTGAAGAGATGAAGGGATTGACCGCGGAAAAGCTCATTGAAAGGTTCGAAAACGACATCGTCTACGATTGTCACAGCTACTTTTCAAGGTTCGAGCGTTCATTCGCCCAACAGGAGATGGTCCGCCGGGGAAGAACGGTCCTTGGTCCGATTATCGCGCACCTCAAGGCCAAGCCGCCGTCCGACTTCATGGACCTGCGCACCGCCTGGGGTTATCTCTTGAACCGCATCGAGATCGAGATCGATCCCCAAAAGAGCGGCCCGCAGAAGCTCAAGGACACCGGGGGCTGGATCGCCTGGGCGGAGTGCCAGGCGGTCTGACCGCGGGGCCAACCGTAAACCATCATGACCCGTCTCGCCGACGGGTTTTTTTATTTGCAAATGTCTGTAAAAGCAGTTAGCATTAAATTAAAATGATTAATTATGAAAATAGAGAAAGAATTCGTACGAAACATTTTAAAGGAATACACCTATTGGACGGTGCTCGTGCATAACAATCAGGGTTATCTGGGGCGCTCGGTGGTGTGGTGCAATCGCGAGGCGGCTGAAGAGTTGACGGACGCGACCGAGGAGGAGCGGGAAGAACTGTTTTTGATCTTGGCCGATTTGAAAAAGGCGCTTGAGCAGGCGTTCAGCCCCGATGTTTTGAATTATGCTTTTTTAGGCAATGCGACTAAGCATCTGCATTGTCACGTCGTGCCGCGGTATAAAGAGACAAGGGAATTTGCCGGCCAGAAATTCGAGGACAGAAGATGGGGGCATAATTATGATACCGATTGGAGTTTCATCACCACGCAAGATACCATCGATCGGGTCAAGGAAAAAATTTTGGAATTTTTGGAATAAGATGATGAGGGTAGATTATAGATAATACTAAGAATCATTTACTATGCCAACCGTGCTGGAGGTGAAAAATTTATCCAAGAATTACGGGCAACTCGCGGCGGCGCAAGAGGTCAGTTTCAGCGTGAGCGAGAACGAGATTTTCGCGCTGATCGGCCCGAACGGCGCGGGCAAGTCGACCACCATCCGGATGATCGCGACCATCCTCTCGCCCTCGGCCGGCACGGCGGAGGTCCTGGGGTACGATGTGACCAAAGAAGCGAACCAGGTGCGCGAGCTGATCAGCTATCTGCCGGAAGAGGCCGGTGCTTACAAGACCTTGACCGGCAAGCAGTATCTGGAGTTTATGGCCAACCTGTATAGCAACGATAAAAAAATCATCACCGAATATATCAACCGCGGCGCGGAACTGGCCGGCCTGGGAGAGCGGCTGAAAGACAAGATCAACACCTATTCGAAAGGCATGACGCGCAAGTTGCTGCTCGCGCGGACGCTAATGATTAAGCCGAAATTAGCCATCCTCGACGAGCCGACCAGCGGCCTTGATATGATCAACGCGATGGAAATCAGAAAAATCATACGCGAGTTTTCGCGGCAGGGTATGGCGGTGCTCCTTTCCAGCCACAATATGCTGGAGATCGAGTTCTTGTCCGACCGCGTAGCCATTATAGACAAAGGCAAGATCCACGAGATTGGCACAAGTGTTGAATTGAAAGCAAAATATAACGCCAAGAATCTGGAAGAGGTCTTCGTCCAGGCGACTAGGCAAGTTTAACAATTTGTCATTTCGAGCGCCAGCGAGAAATCGCTTAAAGGTGACTATATCTAAATATAAGGGATTTCTCCCTTCGGTCGAAATGACAAAAAATTCTTGCGCCTATGATTTCAGCTAACAAATTTCTATGCATAAACTACTGACTCTGATCAAAAAAGAAATACGCGAGATGGTCACCTGGCAGGTGCTGGTTCCGGCCTTGGTGATGGTCGGGCTGTTTATGTTCATCGGCAACGTCCTCGGCAAGGAACAGGCCAAGGCCAAGGCGCCGCAGGAGGTGCTGGTGGTCAATAACGACAACTCGACCACTTCCAGAGCGATGATCGAGGTCCTGAAAAAAAGTAATTTCAAGGTAAACGAACTTGGAGTCGCGCCCTTGATGGTTGAAGGCGCCACCGCCAAAGAACGCGATAAAGCGATTGCCGATGCGACGATCAGCCAGGCCAAAGAGAAAAATATTTCGGTCGCGATGATCATTCCGGCCGGTTTCGGCGTCGGCATCGATAATTTCAAACCGCAGAAGATCGAGACTTTCACCGTGATGAAGAACTTCAATTTCCAGAGCAGCCAGACCAAGGCGATCCTGGACGCGGCCGTCGCCTCTTTCAATAATTTTTTGAGCGACCAGATGATCAGTAAAAAGGCCGGCGGCGGCGTGCCGGCGGACTACAAGAATCCGATCGTGCGGGCAGACACCGTCATTATCGGCGAGCGCCAGGCCGCGGTCAGCCCGGGGCAGGTGATCGGCTTCGTCCAGGGGCAGGCAACCTTCGTGCCGATTATCCTGTTTGTCATCATCACTCTGGCCGCCACTATGATCGCGACCGCGGTGGCGACCGAGAAAGAAAACAAGACGCTCGAGACGCTCCTGACCGCGCCGGTCGATCGCCGCCACATCATCATCGCCAAGATGGCCGGCGCCTCGACGGTCGCCCTGATCATGGCGGGCGTCTACATCCTCGGCTTTGGCTATTATCTGAAGGGTCTGGGCGCGGGCGTCGGGGGAGGCCAGCTGGGGGAAGCGGCGGCGCAGCTCGGGCTGGTCATCACGCCGAGCGGCTACGCCCTGATCGGCATCACTTTGTTCTTGGGCATCCTCTGCGCGCTCTCGATGGCGACCGTGATCGGCTCGTTCGCTCAGGACGCCAAAGGCGTGCAGGGCCTGATCTCGCCCCTGATGATTCTTCTGATGATTCCTTATCTACTTTTACTCTTGGTTGATATCTCCACCGCCTCGCCGATGCTCAAGTACCTGATCTACGCCATCCCTTTTTCCTATACCTTTATGGCGATCCAAAATGTTTTCCTCCAAAATTATCAGCTGCTCGCCTTCGGCATCGCCTATTCTTTTCTCTTTTTCACCGTCTTCGTCCTGATTGCCGGCAAGATTTTTTCCTCGGATAAAATCATCACCCTGAAGCTCAATTTTGGGAGGAAAAGAAAACAAGTTGGTTAATTTATGAAGTTAGATTTTAAAAACAATCACGAAACTACGGCCGTGACTTCGCGATTGTTTTTTAATAGGTGAAAAGAATGGAACAATTATACGGTGAAATAATCGATTTTATTGTAGCATCCGGCAAAAGGTTAAAATTGTCTGCGGGTAAAGTTGCTGATATTGGCGTTACTAAAAAATATTTGACTGAGGAGGATTTGAATGTTGAAAGAGGCCTGAAAGAAATAATAAAAAAATATGACTCTCGGCATGAATTTTTTGCCGAAGAAGAAAACGACAATTTTTTTAATGCTGAAAACGTATGGGCGGCTGATCCGATCAGCGGTACGCATAACTTTATCCAGGGCGAACCGCATTATGCCATAGTGATTTCGCATCTAGTCAAGCATCAAGCAGTATTTGCCGCGGTTTACGACCCTTCAGTCGATGAATTGTTTACCGCCGAGTTAGGTAAGGGATCGTTTAAAAATGGTCGGCCGATCGGAGTCAGCCGAAAATCTAAAAAAAATATAATTTTAAGACCGTCCATGAATTGGCCTCGCCCTGAAGTGATTCAGCGGATGTCAAAGTTTCTTGAAACTAGTAAAATCGAAACAAACAGATATTCAATCGCGCTCAATGAATGTTGGGTGGCAGAAGGACGTTTTGATGGTATTGCTGAATTTACCAAAGACGCGTTTCCGGAATATGCCGGTGGCCTGATTATACGAGAGGCCGGTGGCGCTTTCACCAACCTTGACGGCTTGTCAGACATCTCGCCGACCGACAAAATTTTTATAGGAGGCAACGAAACAAGTTATAAAATGTTGTTACCGCTAGTGCGACAAGCGGCAAAATAAAATGGAACAGCTAGGAATCAACTACGATCAGGCGCAAGTACTGGTCAAAAAATATATTTCCGATTCGATCACTAAACTGCATCTGCGGGAAACGGAGGTGTTTATGCGCGCATTGGCGAAGCACTTTAGTGAGGATGAGGATGGCTGGGGAATTATCGGTTTGCTTCATGATCTCGATTGGGATTTGACTAAAAATAATCAAAGTGAACATTGCATCAAGGTGCAGGAAATTTTACGCGAGGCCGGAGCGAGCGAGTATCTGATCGAAACGATCATTTCCCACGGCTACGGTCACGAAATCATCCCGGCGCTGACCGCGAAAGAGCGTACGACAAAAATTCAATTTTGCTTGGCGGCGGCGGAAACCTTGACCGGCATCATCATCGCTTCAGCGCTGATCCAGCCAGATAAGAAATTAGCAAGCGTTTCGTTGCAGTCGCTCAAAAAGAAATTCAAGAATAAAACCTTCGCCGCCAAATGCGACCGCGGAATCGTGCTGGAATGTGAGAAAGCGGGCATACCTATCGATGAGTTTTTATCGATCGGCTTAGCTGCTATACAAGGCATCGCCGCGGAGTTGGGGCTTTAAAATAGAAGATCAAGTAAGGTTACGCGACGGCGGTCGGCGTCCACTTCTGGACTGACATCTTCTGGCACGTGATTTTTGGGGCGTTTTAAGTAGTATTATTTACGACAAGAACTCTACAAGGGGATATTTAAAGATATTTATAGTACAAAATAACTAATCTTATTAACAGTTTACAAACAG